>NZ_JBLVQN010000003.1:0-187386 GCF_058323225.1 Neobacillus sp. PVCKKU3 | reverse complement strand
GTTTGGTTTCAACCTCTTTTTTACATTATTTATTATTCTGCATCCATAAATGGATAAGCAACCTCTGCAGTTGGTGCAAAGTTTTCTTTGATGACACGAGGACTTGTCCAGCGAATCATGTTGAATACAGAACCTGCTTTATCGTTTGTACCAGATCCACGAGAACCGCCAAATGGCTGTTGATTAATCATCGCACCAGTTGGTTTATCATTGATATAAAAGTTTCCAGCTGCGCCGGATAAGCGGTTTTCTAAGTGAACAATGGCCCCGCGATCTTGGGCAAAGATTGAACCTGTTAAGGCATACATAGAAGCAGTATCTACTGCATGCAATGTTTCTTCTAATTGATCATTTTCATATACATAGATTGTTAAGACTGGTCCAAAGATTTCTTCCACCATTGTTTTGAAGTTTGGATTTGTAGTCACAATGATGGTCGGTTGAACGAAATATCCAACAGAATCATCATAAGTACCGCCAGCAATAATTTCTGCTTCTTCAGAAGCTGCTGCGTAATCGATATAGCTTGTAATTGAATCAAAAGCCGCTTTATCAATAACTGCACCCATGAAGTTTCTAAAATCGCGGACATCCCCAACTTTAAGCTTTGCCGTTTCTGCCACTAAACCGGCTTTTACTTCTTCCCACATACTTGCTGGAATATAAGCACGTGAAGCTGCGGAACATTTTTGACCTTGGTATTCAAATGCACCACGAACAAGGTTGGCTACTACTTTGTCTGCTTGTGCAGTTTCATGAGCGAATACAAAGTCTTTACCGCCTGTTTCCCCAATTAAACGAGGGTATGATTTATAGCTTGCAATGTTTTCCCCAACTGTTTTCCAAATCGTTTGGAACGTGCTTGTTGAACCGGTAAAATGGAATCCAGACATACGAGGGTCTGTTAGGACTACTTCTGATACTTGCGAACCACGAGAAGGCACGAAGTTGATGACACCTTTAGGTAATCCTGCCTCTTCTAAAATACGAATAAAGTAGTAGTTTGCTAGAATAGAAGTGGTAGCTGGTTTCCAAACGACTACGTTCCCCATCATTGCAGGAGCTGCTGGCAGGTTTCCGCCAATGGCTGTGAAGTTAAATGGAGAAATCGCCAATACAAAACCATCTAATGGACGGTAATCAGTACGATTCCATACATTCTTCATGCTGCTTGGCTGAATTTGATAAACTTGATTTGCATAATCAACGCCAAAACGTAAGAAGTCAACTAATTCTTGGGCAGAATCAATTTCAGCTTGAACAACTGTTTTGGACTGTCCTAACATCGTCGCGGCGTTCATTACATCACGGTATGGACCAGAGATTAAATCAGCAGCTTTTAAGAAAATAGCGGCGCGGTGTTCCCAAGCCATATTAGCCCATGCTTCTTTGGCAGCCATCGCCGCTTCAACAGCATCACGCAGCTCTTTTTCTCCGGCTTGCGAATAGTTTGCTAAAACATGTTGATGATCATGTGGCATAACCACTTGCTTCACTGTATCTGTCTTTATATTTTCGCCATTAATAATCACAGGAATATCGATTACGATACTAGATTGGCGTGTTAATTCTGCTTTTAATGTTTCCCGTTCTTTTGTACCTGGAGCATAAGTATTGCCAGGTTCATTTGTAGGAGTTGGGATTTTGAAAATTCCGTTACTCATTCTCTCACGTTCCTTCCCGTTTATATATTCTGTTCCCTTATAGACAAATCTACGTATTTCGACAATTATTATAACATACTTTTTCTGTTCTGGGACTTTCTATTGTCCCTTTATGAAAACGGATTCAAATCCATCCCTCGGGGGTGGTAAGTTAATTTCAGAGAGTCGATAAAATATTTAAGAGTCATTTATTGTTGACAAAGTAATTTAATACTACTAAAATTAAAAATTATTCAACAATACTATCTAAAAAACTTAATAATTAGCAAGCTATGATTGCTATGGATCACACTATAGCAGGAGCAGCTTCTGGAGAGACCGCGAAAATTACGCGGCGCCGAAGGGTTCACAATCTCAGGCAAAAGGACAGAAGAGTACTAAATATATATTTGTCGTGCTGGCAATTTTAAGCATAATAAGTATTATTTGTTATTCTTATGAACTAAGAGATTGGAGGACATCCAATCTCTTTTTTTATTGGGTTTTATAACTTCTAAGGAGGAGTCAACGTTGGCACAGCAAGAATTAAAGAAGAATTTAGCAAATCGGCATGTTCAACTAATTGCAATTGGCGGCACCATTGGTACCGGATTATTCTTAGGGTCGGGTAAAGCAATCCAACTAGCAGGTCCATCTATCATTCTAGCTTATTTAATCGTAGGGATGGCCTGTTTCTTTGTAATGAGGGCACTCGGAGAACTTCTGCTGTCAAAGGCAGGATATCAATCTTTTACCGACATTGCCGAGGATTATCTTGGACCTCGGATTGCGTTTGTAACGGGATGGACTTATTGGTTTTGCTGGATTATGACCGCTATGGCTGATGTGATTGCTGTTGGTGTATATGTACGATATTGGTTTGATATCCCACAGTGGATACCTGCAATGGTCTGTTTGGTCGTCTTATTGGGTCTCAATCTATTAACGGTAAAACTTTTTGGAGAATTGGAGTTCTGGTTTGCCTTAATAAAGGTCATTACCATTCTTGCCTTAATCGGAATTGGGGTGATTTTGCTAGTGATGGGATTCAAGACAGATGCAGGGGCGGTCTCTATTAAAAATCTTTGGGAACATGGCGGCCTTTTTCCAAATGGAATGACAGGCTTCTTGCTTTCATTCCAAATGGTCGTTTTTGCATTCGTTGGTGTGGAATTAGTGGGTGTATCGGCAGCAGAAACAGCCAATCCGGAAAAAAACATCCCTTCAGCCATTAATAAAATTCCTTTACGGATTTTATTTTTCTACGTTGGCGCATTGATCGTTCTTCTATGTATTAATCCATGGACGGAACTGAATGCCGCTGAAAGTCCGTTTGTCAAAACGTTTAGTATAGTCGGGATTCCGATTGCCGCAGGAATTATTAATTTTGTCGTTTTAACTTCAGCCGCTTCTGCTTGTAACAGTGGGATGTTTTCAACAAGCCGGATTTTATATAATTTAAGCAATAATAGCCAAGGTCCAGCGAATTTTGCAAGACTGAATAAAAATCATGTGCCAAGTAACGCGTTATTGATTTCGACTCTTGTCTTGACAGGGGGAGCGCTCCTTAGCAAACTTATTCCGGAGCAGGCTTTTGGAATTGTGACAACCATTAGTGCCATTTGTTTTATTTGGGTTTGGGGTGTTATTCTGGTTTGCCATTTAAGGTATAAAAAAAACCGTCAGGATTTACAGGCAAAGTCAAAATTTAAAGCACCATTTACACCATTTGTTAATTACGTGGTCCTAAGCTTGTTTGCGGCGATTCTCATCATCATGCTGTTTGCTGAGGCTACCCGTCCAGCCCTATTGTTGACACCAGTATGGTTTATTCTATTATTTATTTTGTATTCCTATAGAGGGAAAAAGGAAAAAAACATAAAATTATCAGCATAGACTCTAATAGTTTAAAAGAAATGGAGCCGGTATTGAAACCAGGCTCCATTTTCTTGTTAAAACGTAACATTCAATTAAATAATCCGTACTGTCACCATTCCGGAGATTTGATTTATTTTCTCCTCTAAGGAAGGAATAACATCCCCATTTACTTTATTATCAATGTCAATGATGGTATACGCATATTCTCCGCGGCTTCTGTTGACCATGTCGGCAATGTTTAAATGGTAGCCAGATATAGTTGAGGTAATCTGTCCTACCATGTTTGGAACATTGTGGTGGAATGCCGCCACGCGCCGCTTACCAGTATAAGGAAGGCTGGTATTTGGGAAATTCACTGAGTTTTTGATATTTCCTGTTTCTAAAAATTCCTTTACCTGACGAGCTGCCATGATTGCACAATTTTCCTCTGATTCATTTGTGGAGGCGCCTAGGTGCGGAATTGGAACGATATTTTTCATTTTAAGCACATTTTCATTCGGGAAATCGGTAACATACTTCCCAACTTTTCCGCTTTCTAGGGCTGCAGCCATGTCTGATTCATTGACAAGTTCACCACGGGAGAAGTTTAAAATATGAACACCAGGCTTCATGATACTGAATGTCGCTTGGTTAAACATACCTCTTGTGTCATCTGTTAGCGGTACGTGAACAGTGATATAGTCAGATTCTGCAAATAACTGTTCAATTGTCATTGCCCGCTGTACATTGCGGGACAAATTCCAAGCGGTATCGACAGAGATAAATGGATCAAATCCGATGACATCCATATCTAAATCCAACGCATCATTCGCCACAAGGGCACCAATCGCTCCTAAACCAATGACACCCAATGTTTTCCCTTTAATTTCTTTTCCGACAAATTGTTTTTTGCCTGCTTCGACAAGCTTTGGAATTTGTTCGCCTTCACCATCTAACGACTTAGTCCAAGCTACACCAGCAAAAAGGTTACGGGAAGAAGCTATTAATGAGGTAAGGACCATTTCTTTTACAGCGTTGGCATTTGCTCCAGGGGTATTGAATACAACAATACCTTGCTCTGTACATCTATCGACCGGAATATTGTTAACACCTGCTCCTGCTCTTGCGATTGCCTTTAAATTTTCACCGAATTCTAACGAGTGCATATTAAAGCTGCGAACAAGGATGGCATCGGGGTTTTCACTGCCGTTGTCAACCAGAAAGCCGTTCTTATTGAATACGTTTAGCCCTCTTTCCGCGATATTATTAAGGGTTTTGATGGTGTTCACTTTTTCTAAAGCGATCGTGCTCATTTTTCTTCCTCCTTTTATAAGCAGAAAGAGGCAAGGGAGTTAATTCCCTTACCTCTGCCCAGGCGAACGGCTTCAACACCGTGTGCTCCCTCGCGGTTATCCGCGTTTCGCCAGTTACACACGGCCTTTTAAACTTATTTCATCGTATCACAAATTTTCATAATTTTCTACCCTAAAGATTCATGGGGACGGTTCTTTTGTTTTAAAACAAAAGAACCGTCCCCATGCTTTACCTTATCGAAGGAAGAGCGCTAGGATCCCTCCTGTTATGATGAGTAGAATAATAATTTTAGCCAACAAAGGAACAGAATCCTTGCCCTTTAGATTAAGCTCTTCTTCCTTTTCATTGACAGTTTTCCGGTAGTTCGGGTTACAGCAGCCCATTAGGCCACCTTGTTCCAGCCGGATATGTCTTCTTCGAGAGGAAGATTATTGGCACGAGCCTTCTTAGCGGCATTAAAGAATAATACGAGCAGGATTATTGTGCCGATAGCCCCGCCAATCCATGAAACAGTTACGGATAATCCGAAGCCGATTGGGGCATTAAGGATATAAGTGATAACCATCAAAAGCATAAACGTTCCCGGAATCAGCGGAACAAAGTAGTTCTTCTTCGCAATATATAGATACATAGCGCCGACAAATAGAGCGATGACTGCTGTTGATTGGTTGGCCCAGTTAAAGTATCTCCATAAAATATTAAAGTCGATTTGAGTTAAGGCTGCTGAAATCACGAAAAGTGGAACTGCAATCCATAACCGGCTTGATAATTTCTTTTGCGCGATATTTAAATATTCTGCAATGATCATCCGTGCACTGCGGAAAGCAGTATCCCCGGAAGTGATTGGCAGGACTACAACACCTAGAACAGCAAGTGTACCGCCGATTGCGCCAAGAAGTGTGGTGGAAGCTTGGCTGACCACTGCACCAGGTCCGCCGGCAGCAAGGACTTCCTGCAAGCCGTTATAGCCATGGAACATGCTCATTCCGGCAGCAGCCCAAATCATCGCGATAACACCTTCTGTAATCATCATGCCGTAGAAAATTTTACGGCCTTCTTTTTCATTTTGTGTTGTGCGCGAAATGATTGGTGTTTGTGTAGCATGAAATCCTGATAAAGCGCCACATGAAATCGTGAAAAACAATAATGGGAAAATGGAAGCGCCAGCAGGATGGAAGTTTTTAAAAGATAGTTCTGGAATTGGCTGGCCTGTAACGACTAAGCCGATACCTACGCCGATGGCACTGATTAAAAGTAGCGCGCCGAAATATGGGTAAAGGCGGCCAATTACTTTATCAACTGGCAAAAGTGTAGCCAAAATGTAGTAGAGAAAAATAGCACCAATAATAACGGCTAAAGCTACTTTACCATTCATCAAGACATTCAAAAGTGCGGCTGGTGTTGTGACAAACACTGTACCTACTAATAAAAGCAACAGGACTGCAAAACCATTGACCACGTGTTTCATTACCTTCCCCAAAAATCTGCTGGCAAGCTCAGGAAGATGGGCGCCGCGGTTTCGGATGGAAATCATTCCTGTTAAATAATCGTGGACAGCACCGGCAAAAATACAGCCAACCACAATCCAGATAAAGGCAACAGGTCCATATAAAGCTCCTAATATAGGTCCGTAAACAGGTCCTGTTCCGGCGATATTCAATAATTGAATTAAAGAGTTCTTTGGTGTACTCATTGGCAAATAGTCAACACCATCGTTATTGACAAAGGCCGGCGTTGCTCTGTTTTCCTTTACGCCAAACATTTTTTCAACGAATTTGCCATACGTGAAATAACCGATTATTAACAGGGCAATCCCCGCAAGAAATGTATACAAGTTTTTTCCCCCTTTTAACAAATAAATGAATGCGTTTACATCCATAAGTATAAAAGAGAAGAAGTGAGATATGGGTAAATTGAGATTAAAAGGTAGATTTTTGGGATTAACATGTTTTCTTTCGAGTCTAAGATGCTGAAAATTAAATTACTTGTTCTTTTTTTAAAATATTAAATTTCAAGTCTTGTTCTTAATGCCTTTACATAATTCCTGCTGACAGACAGCATTTCCTTTCTACCTTCGATTTGCAGCTGGTAGGCGCCATTAAACCAAGGGGTCAATCGGGTAACATAGTCAAGGTTCACAAGAAAGCTTTTATGAATTCGGAAGAAACCAAAAGTAATCAGCCTAACCTCCAATTCTTTAAGAGGAATTTTCGTTTCAAACTCACCGTTGTTCGTGATCAGTCGTGTCCATTTGTCATCCCTGTAAATATAAAGAATATCCTTTGGTTCAATATAGAAGATTTCCCCTTCTGTTTCAATGGCTAGCTTTCCGGATTGTTTGCCTGCGTCAGCATCAGCATCCGAGGGGGTGCTCCTATTTTTTATAATACGGTTAACCGTCTCCTGTAATTGTCCCTCATCATAAGGCTTAAGTAGATAATCTATGGCATTATAGCGAAAAGCTTCAACGGCAAATTGCGGGTAGGCAGTGGCAAACACGACTAATGGTGTCTTTTTTAATTCCATCAATGCTTTTGCAGTACTCATCCCATTCATTTTTGGCATTTCAACATCCAGAAAAACGACATCTGGCTGAAGCTGAATGGCCTTCATGATTGTCTCCTGGCCGGATTCCGCTTCCCCGACAATTTGAATAGCAGGGAAATTCCCTAACAGGTGTTTAAGTTCATCCCTGCTGTATAGTTCATCATCTACAATCAGGGTTCTAATCAATTGTTCCATTTAGCCCGCCTCCAAACAAGGAATAGAAAGGGAGATTTCTGTCCCGATATTAATTTCACTTTTTACATTTAGGGCAGCTTCTTCGCCAAACACCATCGTCAATCTGCGATTTACATTATAAAGGGCTAACCCGTTTCCAGATTCAGAAGCTATCGGCGCTTTGCTGATCTGCCTGGCCCGCTCCGTGCTCATTCCAATCCCATTATCCTCAATTTTTACGTATGCCGACTCTTGCAGCATTTGAATCGTAATTTTTACAACGCAATTGCTAACCTTGTCTTTAATACCATGCTTTATGGCGTTTTCAACGATTGGCTGCAGGGTCAGAGGCGGAATCTGCTGCAGAAGGGCAGCTTCTTCTATTTCATAGATAACTTTCAATTTATTGATAAATCTTGCTTCTTCAATCGCTAAATAGGCTTTCACATGCCGCAATTCCTGTTCAAGTGTTGTCATGCTTTGGGTTGTGACGGATAGGTTTTGCCGTAAAAAATGCGACAGTGAGACAAGCAGTTCCCGTGCCTTTGGTGGATTGATTCGAATGAGTGAGAGAATCGTATTTAATGAATTAAATAGAAAATGAGGGCTTATTTGTGCTTGAAGAGCCTTAATTTCCGCTTCCTTTGCCAGCTGATAGGATTTATCGGCTTCAGCAATCTCAAGCTGGTTGCTTAATAGCAGGCTTAGTCCAGAAATCAATTCCATGGTGACTGGGGTGATTTCTTTTTCTGAGCGGAAGAAAAATTGTAAGGTTCCAATCGTCTCTCTCCGTTGTTTTAAAGGTGCAATGACGACGGCGTCAAGCGGACATTCCTCGGTTTCACAAAGGGTATTTCGCCGGGAAGTGGTAATTTCCCCTTTTTTTATAACGTCCTGTATGGTTTTGCTTTTAATCGTAAGATGTGGTAAATGATGATCATAGCCAAGGCCGACATGGGCCAATATTTCCACTGAATTTGTCATGGTCACGGCACTTGTTTTCATTTCATTATGGAGAATGTGGCAAACCACTTTGGCCGATTCGGTATTGAGCCCATTCCGGAGAAAGGCCAGAGTTTTGTCAGCGATACGCAATGTTTTTTGAGCCTGCAGGGCCCCTGCTTTCTCCTCTTCATTTATGACACTTTTAATAATGAGAAGGAAAAGCGCACAGCCAATCCCATTTGCAATAATCATCGGCAGGCCAATAATCTCAACTAAATCCCAGGCTTTTTCAAACGGCCGGGAGATTAATAGAATGACCAGCATTTGTATTGATTCTGCAAGGGCACCAAGCAGAAAAGAAGACTTTAGTTTTACATGCTTGTCTTTCTTATGGAAGAATCCTGCCAGTATTCCTGTCAAGATCGTGGCAAGTCCGCAGGATATCGCTGTAAACCCGCCTAAGGTAAAGCGGTGCAGCCCGGCAATTAGTCCGGCACCAATGCCGACTCGATAGCCGCCGAGGAGGCCCCCCAAAACGACACCTATGACCCGGGAGTTGGCAATCGCTTCATCCGAATTAAGGTCTGAGATCCAACGGTTAAATTGAAGACTATTTGTATTAAGTGTCAGTCCTGAATACGTGCCGATAATCCCAAAGGAGCCAAAGAAGACTATCGCAAGCACTTGCTGTTTTCGATTCAATTCCTCCCGATAAATCATGTCGCGAAAGAAAGGGAATCTTGTCAACACAAACGCGATCATCACAAGGATTCCAAGCCGCTCTACCATCGTAACTAATAATTCAAACATGGAAATCCTCCCTTTGCAAAAATAACTACCTTTCCTCTATTGTAACAGTATTAATAATATTGAAAATTATTTTTTAAAAGAAACTGCTAGATTAAAAGAATGTAAGCGTTTTATTATTTTTCCAATAGAAATAAAATTCTAAAAATTCAGTTCAAAATCTTTACATTGAAATAATATTAGTATTTAATAGATATATATAACTAATTTTGTCGAAAAATAGGGGGAAAGAAGGACATGAGAAAAATCCTTAATAAGTCGTTTCTGCTTTTTACCGTTCTTTTACTTGTTGTCTTAACAGCATGCAGTAATAATTCAGAAACTTCTGGCAAAAAAGACGATACGAAAGAAAGCGGCAAGGCTGTGGAAGCAAAAATCGGTGTTGTTTCCTATTTAACTGGACCTGGAGCAGCTTACGGTGAAGCTATTACTAACGGTTTTAATTTAGCGAAAAAAGAAATTAATGCAAAGGGCGATGTCAAAATCGATCTTGTTGTTGAAGACTCAGCAGGTAAACAGGAACAAGCTTTATCTGCAGCTCAAAAGTTAATGAGTGACGATAGTATTGTAGCCCTATTGGGACCTACTTTAAGTACAGAAATGAATGTTGTCGGCCCTGAGGCAGACTTGAATGGTATTCCAATTATGGGTACGTCCACAACTGCTGATGGAATCCCGCAAATTGGCGACTATGTATTCAGAAACTCGCTGCCTGAAGCACTTGCTATTCCTGCATCTGTGAAAAAGGCAGTTGATAAATATAAAGTGAAGAAAGTTGCGATTCTTTACGGTAATGACGACGTATTCACAAAATCCGGCTATGACACGATGAAAAAGACAGCGGAAAAGATGAAGCTTGATGTCGTAACTACCGAGACTTTCCAAAAGGGTCAAGCTGACTACAATGCGCAATTAACAAAAATCAAAGGACTTCAGCCAGACCTAATCCTATGTTCCGCTCTTTACAATGAAGGTGCTGTAATCATGGACCAGGCACGCAAAATGGGCATTGATGTACCATTTGTCGGCGGAAACGGATTTAACTCTCCACAAGTGATTCAAATTGCTGGACAAGCTGCAGATGGCTTAATTGTGGCAACTCCTTGGTTTGCTGAAAAGGAAGATCCGAAGGTTCAAGAATTCGTGAAAAAATATGAGTCTGAATATGGCAAGAAACCAGACCAATTCGCAGCGCAGGCTTACGATGCACTATACATCATGGCTGAGGCTCTAAAAAATGCGGGTGAGGCAGACCGCGACGCATTGCGTGATTCCCTTGCAGAAATTAAGGACTTCCCAGGTATTCTTGGTAAATTCTCCTTTGACAAGGATGGGGACGTTGTAATGGATCCAACCGTTCTTGTCATCAAAGACGGCAAATTCCAAATCTTTGAATAAGGTGAATCCTTCTTGGGTTGGGAACACTGGAAGAATGATCAGGAATTTGAATTGAAAACTTCCAACCAACTGCTCCTCGCTCCGGGCTTTTAGCCTTCCGGCGGGGGGCTTTCATTACTATTGGTTTCAAAAAATTTGGAGTTAGCGGGTGAGATGTTTTGCTATTAGAACAGCTAATTAACGGAATCACACTAGGAAGCATCTATGCCATCGTTGCCCTTGGATTTACACTTGTCTTTGGAGTTCTAGGCATCATTAATATGGCGCACGGTGAAATCTTTATGTTTGGCGCTTTTATTGGAGTAATTGTGACAGATACACTAGGTTGGCCGATTTGGCTGGCGTTTATTGCAGCCATCGTTGTCACGGCCATTTTAGGTTTCTTGATGGAAAACCTTGCACTGCGCCCGCTGCGCGGGAAACCAGGTGTCTCCCATCTTGCTCCATTAATAAGCACGATTGGCGTATCAATATTATTAGAAAATTTATCGCATCATTTATTTGGAGCAGGTAATCATCCTTTTAAAAATGCCTTTGCAGAGATTCATTTTCAAATTGGCTCGATTACGATTTATGTCGTACAAATTGTTATTTTCGTCATCTCTGTCGTTTTAATGTTAGGTCTTTCCTATTGGCTTTCAAAAACAAGAGCAGGAAAAGCCCTTCGTTCAACGGCTGAGAATTTAGAAACAGCTAGCATTCTCGGAGTAAATACGAAAAGAATCATCACCTTAACGGTTGTCATAGCTTCCGCAATGGGGGGAATCGCCGGGATTCTTGTAGGAATGGCGTTTAACTCGGTTAACCCGCAAATGGGCTTATCGATGGGGTTAAAGGGACTTGCCATTATCATCTTGGGCGGTATGGGCAATGTGAAAGGTGCCATGGCCGGGGGCTTAATTCTTGGTTTAGCTGAAACGCTCATTGTTGCTTATGGTGATTCAGGATATCGGGATGCCATTGCATTCATCGCAATCATCGTGATTCTTCTAATACGGCCGCAGGGATTATTCGGCCAAAAGACATCTGAGGGAAGGCCGTGATGACATGCTTGGAGACTTTCTAAATCCATACTACCTTCAAGTCGCTTCGTTTATTATGATTAACATTATTTTAGGTTTGAGCATTTACGTTACCCTTTCTTCCGGCCAGCTCTCCTTAGGGAATGCCGGGTTTATGGGGATTGGAGCCTATACGTCTGCGTTGTTGACAATAAATTACGATATGCCGATTGTCGTTGGTGTCATTGCCGGGGCATTGATGGCAGGAATCGTCGGTATTATCATCGGCATTCCGTCACTTCGGTTAACGGGCGTTTATCTGGCTATTGCCACGCTTGGCTTCGGCGAAGTCATTCGTGTGTTCCTCATCAATTGGGAATCCCTTACTAAGGGTGCAGTCGGCCTATCAGGTATTCCGCAAATTGGCAGGGAACTGCTCAAATTCTCAAGGGATGCCGGATTTAATCCGCTGGACATTGGTTTGAAAAATAATCAATTTGTTTATTTATTGGTCCTAATCATATTAGTCATCGTTAATATTTTTGTTATTTGGTTTATTATCAGGCAGAATAAGTCACGTGTCGGCCGGGCGTTTGCAGCTATTAAAATGGATGAAAAAGCGGCGGAGGCAATGGGAATTAATATCACTTATTACAAAGTTTTATCTTTTGTTCAAGGGGCTCTTTTTTCAGGCTTTGCGGGTGCATTATTCGCACACGTCATGGGGTATATCAGTCCGGCTGACTTTTCCTACCACCGCGCTGTTGAGATTTTAATTTTTGCGGTATTCGGAGGCAGCGAAGTGATTTGGGGCTCCATTTTCGGTGCCACCTTCATGACCCTGATGCCTGAAGTATTACGCTTTATCAGCGAATACCGTTATATGATTTATGGTGCCATTCTAATCTTAATGATGGCTTTCCGTCCGCAGGGAATTATTGATATTTCCATTTTACAAAAGTTACAGCTGCCAAAGAGGGGGATTAAGCATGGTTCTAAACATCAAAAACATCTCTAAAAATTTTGGCGGAATCTCGGCATTAACTGATGTTTCCTTTTCTCTCAGGGAAGGAGAAATCTACGGTCTCATCGGCCCAAACGGAGCAGGGAAAACGACCATGTTTAACATGATTACGAATATGTTCCCTCCGACATCGGGTGAAATTACTTTTTTTGATGAAAAAATTACCGGCATAAAGCCGCATAAAATTACCAATAAGGGAATTTGCCGGACCTTCCAAAATATCCGTCTGTTCCCGCAAATGACGGTTCTTGAAAATGTATTGGTCGGCGGGCATTCCCGCAGCAAATCGGGTGTCTTTAGCGGCGTGCTAAGGACAAGGTCACAGCGTGCCGAAGAAGAAAGATTGCGGACCACTGCGGGTGAGCTGCTGGAATTGGTGGGCCTAGCCGAGTTTGAAGATGCAGTTGCGGAAAACCTAGCCTATGGCCAGCAAAGAAGGCTGGAAATTGCCAGAGCATTGGCCAGCGATCCGAAGCTTTTATTATTGGATGAGCCCGCGGCAGGCATGAACGAAACGGAAACGGAAGAGCTTTACGGCTTAATTAAGAAGGTCCAGAAAAAGGGTATTACCGTCCTTTTGATCGAACATGACATGCCGCTTGTGATGAAGCTGTGCGACAGAATCGTGGTTTTAAATTTCGGGAAAAAACTTGCTGAAGGTACACCAGAGGAAATTCAAAACAACCAAGCTGTTATTGAGGCCTACCTCGGTAAAGAGGAGGAAGATGATATTGCTTAAAGTAACAGGAATTGAAACGTATTATGGGAAAATCCAGGCCCTTAAAGGAGTCAGCCTTGAGGTTGAACAAGGGAAAATCGTCACCATCCTTGGGGCGAACGGGGCTGGCAAAACCACAACGATGAAAACAATTGCCGGGTTAATTAAGCCAAAGACTGGAAGCATTGAGTTTTTAGGTGAAAATGTAACGGGGCTTCGTCCTGACCAGCTTGTTAAAAAAGGAGTCTCTCTTGTTCCTGAGGGCAGAGCTATCCTATCTGGCATGACCGTCATGGAAAACCTTGAAATGGGAGCATATCAACGAAACGATAAAGAGATTGACAAGGATATCGAAGACGTGATGAGGCGTTTTCCTATTTTAAAGGAAAGAAAGAGTCAATTGGGCGGTACTCTGTCGGGCGGCCAGCAGCAAATGCTTGCCATCGCCCGTGCCTTGCTGGCACGTCCTAAGCTATTATTGCTGGACGAGCCTTCAATGGGACTAGCCCCGTTGATTGTGGCGGAGATTTTTAAAATCATCAAGGAAATTAAAGACGCCGGGACTACAGTGCTTGTCGTCGAACAAAATGCTAAGCAGGCCTTGAAAATTGCCGATTATGGATACGTTCTGGAAACCGGGAAAGTTATCATTCAAGGCAAGGCGAAAGACCTGTTAGAGGATCCGAGAATTGTTGAGGCATATCTGGGGAAAAGAACCGGATGATTTATAAAAAAAGGAGATTGCTTTCGGGCAATCTCCTTGTTTGCTTATCGTAAAGTTTTTAATGCGCCGCTCCAAGAGTTTACCTGATCAAGCATAGCATTTACGTTATCAAGGTGTAATGCTTGTGGCTTGAAAACAGATCCGTTTTCGAAATCAGTGAACAAAGATAATGTTGGATGTACGCGAACGTCAGCGATCATTAACTCGCCCATGATACCGCGTAAATGCTCAGCAGCACGTGCGCCGCCTGTAGAACCATAGCTTACGATACCTGCTGCTTTGTTGTTCCATGCTTCACGAGCAAAATCAAGAGCATTTTTTAAAGCGCCAGTGATGCTGTGGTTGTATTCTTGAACGATAAATACAAAGCCATCCAAGTTAGCAAGCTTTTCATTCCATTTTGCGATTCCTGGTTCTGTTCCATCAGTTGTTCCTAAGAATGGTAAGTTGAAATCAGCGATATCTACGATTTCATAGTTGGCATCCCCGCGTTTGTCCGCGATACCTTTTACCCATTCGCCAACTTGCGGGCTTACACGTCCTTCACGAGTGCTTCCTAAGATAATACCGATATTTAATTTTTCAGTTGTCATTTTGTCTTCCTCCTTAGCTGAATTGCCAAATAATTTGTCTATAAATCCCATTTCCTGCTGCACCACCTTGTATTTTCTTGATGTTAGGCATGTGACCTTATTTTTTTGCTTTATTGCAAAAATTAAACCTAAATAAACAAAGGTAAATGAAGTGTATTAGGCGCATTTACACATCATTTTCCTTGAATTAAAATATCTTTAATCTGAGATTTATGATAGAATAATGAATGGATATTGTCAAGTAATCAATACTATTAGTAAGTTTTGTTTGCTATAGAACTTTGGGAGGATACCGCAAATGAAGACAGATAATATAAATGAAAATAACGGTATGGAAGTTGGCATATATACACTAGGAGACCTGGTACCAGACCCGCAAACAGGTAAAACCATTAGTGCCAGACAAAGGATGGCAGAAATTTTGGAAGCTGCAAAAATGGCCGACGAGGCCGGCCTCGATGTCTTTGGTGTTGGTGAACACCATCGACTTGACTATGCGGCGTCTTCACCGCCTGTGATTCTTTCCGCCATTTCTCAAGTGACAAAACGGGTGAAACTGGCAAGTACAACGACTGTCTTAGGGACTGTTGATCCAGTGCGGTTATTTGAAGACTTCTCGACGCTGGACCTTTTGTCGGATGGACGGGCAGAAGTGATTGCGGGCCGCGGGGCCTTTGTGGAATCCTTTTCACTGTTTGGTTATGATTTGGATGATTATGATGGGCTGTTTGAAGAAAACATCGATTTATTTTTGAAGTTAAATGCAAATGAAAGAGTGACTTGGACAGGAAAATTTAGAACCCCATTAAGGGACGCGGAAATCGCCCCTAGGCCTGTCCAAAAGGGGATTCCGTTTTGGGTAGGAGTCGGAGGTTCGCCGGAAAGCGCGATCCGTGCCGGTAAATATGGCGCGGGCTTAACGATGGCGATCCTTGGCGGTGATCCGATGAGATTTAAGCAGATTGTGGAAGTATATCGCAAGACAGCAACAGAAGCTGGGTTTGCGCTTGATGATTTAAAGGTGGCCGTAACGGGACATGCGTTTATTTCAGAGACGAGCCAACTGGCGAAAGACAATTATTTCCCTTACTACGCAAATTATCGTGGGTTTTTCAATCAGGAACACGGGGTAAATGCCATGGCGCGGGAGGAATTTGAAAAACTTACTGGACCGGAAACCGCCCTGTTTGTCGGCAGTCCGCAGGAGATTACTGAAAAGATCCTTCGCCAATATGAGCTTTTTGGCCATCAACGTTTCATGGCGCAAATGGATATCGGCGGCATGCCATTTAAAAAGGTAGCAGAATCCATTGAACTTTTGGCGACCAAGGTGGCGCCGGTTGTTCGACGCGAAACAAACAAAGCAGTTAAACTGCCTGTTTCATTGTAAGCATCAGTAGTTGGAGTCCAAAAAAATGGGCTCCTTTTTTGCGTTTATAAACCAAAAACCGCCATTTTTTACTCCATGCTAAAGCGGCATAAATGGGAATTCTGGCCATGCTGCCAGCCATTGTGTTCATAAGTATCTACAGGTCACCAGTCCGTTGATAAAAATAAACCAGATGACCTACTGCCTGCCTAAAGCCAAAAAGAGAAGCCATGCATATTTTATTGATAGATATTACTATCACAGGATAGTGATTCAATCATTAGCATGATTTATTTTTGCAAAAGGAGGACAGGCTTTGGCACGAACACCATTAGCAGGTATTTTGCAGAAGTCTTTTGCTGCGGCCAGTGCCGCGGTGGAAAAGGAAAAAAGTACTGGACAAGCTAATTTAAAGGAAGGTATCACGGTACAAGATCTCGATGACATTCCAGATAAGGAAAAGAAGCAGTTAATTACAAGTAGTTTTCATAAAGCACCAAGGGTAGTCATTGTGGGAGCAGGATTGGCGGGACTCACGAGCGCCTTACGACTTAAACAGCAAGGGATTATCGCAACCATTTATGAAGCGGCCAATCGAGTTGGGGGGCGTTGTTGGACAAGAAGGGGGCATTTTAAAGACGGCCAAATCGTCGAACGCGGTGGGGAATTAATAGATACAGGTCATAAAGAGATTCAAGAATTGGGAAAAGAGCTTGGCTTGGAATTTGATAATGTAGTGATGGCAGAACCAAAAGGGACAATGCCATTTTATTTTTTTGATGGCTGCTCCTATACCTTTGAGGAAGTCACAAATGATTTTATGCATATTTTGCCTAAACTCAAAAAGGATTTAATAGAGGTTGGTGAGACCACACTTTACAATCATTATACTGAACGTGGGTATGAACTGGATCATATGTCAGTGTTGGATTATATTAATGAAATTGTACCGGGAGGAATTCAATCAAAATTCGGTAAATTATTGGAAGTTGCCTATACCGTTGAAAATGGAGCAGATGCAAGTCTGCAGAGTGCATTAAATCTCCTCTATATGTTGGGCTTTGCCCAAAAGGATCATTTTCACATATATGGAGACTCAGATGAGTGCTTTCATATTAGAGGTGGAAATGATCAGCTCCCCACCTTATTAGCTGACAATCTTACAGGACAAATCGAGTTAAATTCCCCTCTTATAAAAATTGAACAAACCAGCCAAAATGAAATAAGACTTACCTTTCGAAATCGTATAAAGGAATGGGAGGTTTTGGCCGATAAAGTTATTCTGGCTATTCCTTTTAAGATTTTAAGAACAATAGATTTTGAGAATGCCAGCTTTCGAGACTTAAAGAAAATAGCGATTGAAGAATTGGGAATGGGGGTAAATACAAAGCTCCATGCACAGTTTGCCCAGCGATTCTGGAATGACCTTGGGAATAATGGAGAAACCTTTACGGATACTGGCTACCAGCAGACCTTCGAATCCTCACGTACCCAACAAGGCACTTCAGGAATTTTGGTCAATTATACGGGAGGCGAAACAGCAGCCAAACTTTCTGCGTTAACAGTAACAGAAAAGAAGGAGATTGCTAAAAGTTTCTTGGACAAGTTAGACCCCGTGTTGCCAGGAAGTACAAGTAATTGGAATGGTTTAGCCACGGTTGATCACTGGCTTAGCAACCAATGGTCAAAAGGAGCCTATTCTTACTGGAAAGTAGGCCAATACACAAAATTTGCCGGAATAGTTGGAGAGCGGGAAGGCAATATCTTCTTCGCTGGTGAACACACCTCCATTAAGTATCCAGGCTATTTAAATGGAGCAGTGGAATCCGGGGAAAGGGCTGCGAAAGAAATAATCAATGATTTACTATAAAAAGTAATGTTATGTTCAAAGATTAGATTTCTATAAATTATTAGACAGATACAAACAAAATGCTTGTCCCCTCGCTAAAAATTTTCCATTTGACGAATAGTGCACTGTCCAATATAGTATAAATATAAAAATAGAATACCCGTATCGAACGGGAGAGGTTCATAGCTGTTACCCTCTATAAAAAACTATGGATTCATGTCAATAAAGCCATGTCCATAAGGATGTGGCTTTTCTGCTTTTATCCCCTTAGTTTGATTAGAATGGTGAAGGACCTCTCTTGTGAAAGTGCTGGGGCACATTTACAGGAGGTTTTTTTATGTCTGGACGTACAGATGAACAAGGTTTAAAGGATTTAACACTGCTCGGAAATCAGGGCACCAAATACTTATTTGAATATGCGCCGGAGGTCTTGGAGGCTGTCGACAACCTGCATCCAAATCGCGACTTTTTTGTAAAGTTTAACTGCCCTGAGTTTACAAGCCTTTGCCCGCTGACGGGACAGCCGGATTTTGCAACGATGTATATTTCTTATATCCCGGATCAGAAAATTGTCGAAAGTAAGTCGCTGAAATTATATCTATTCAGCTTCCGTAACCACGGCGATTTCCATGAAGACTGTGTCAACATCATCATGAATGATTTAATCAAGCTTCTGGATCCACGGTATATTGAGGTTTGGGGAAAATTTACGCCGCGCGGCGGAATTTCCATTGACCCATGGTGCAACTATGGTAAACCGGGAACCAAGTATGAAGAAATGGCCCAATTCCGGTTGATGAATCATGACCTTTATCCTGAAAAAGTGGATAACCGATAAGATACAGTTAACAACAAGATATACTCAGAAATCCCCTCCCTCCTTTGGTCCTAAGGCCATGGGAGGTTTTTTTATTAAAAAATCTTTACAATATTTTCACTTATGTTAAAAAATTAGAAGTTTTGCAAATTTACCGCTAAAATTTGACAAAATATTCCTCCGATTCGTGGTACTTTATAATCATCAACAGAATTGGGGAGAGAAATATGAGGAAATTATCGTCTGTGGTTTTAATTTTTGTATTAACTTTCTTTTTCTTTTCAAGCCAATCAGAGGCTGCCACTTCTCAGTTAATCATTATTAATAAGAAGACAAATACCCTAGCATATTACGATGGAGGCACATTAGTAAGGACTTTTAAGGTGGCGACAGGGAGGTCAAGGGACTTAACTCCCGAAGGAAAATTTAGGATTGTTAATAAAATTGTAAATCGTCCTTATTATACAGGCCATATTGCCGGAGGGGACCCCCGCAACCCACTTGGCGACCGCTGGATGGGCCTTGAGGCAAGAGGAACCTATGGAACCACCTATGGCATCCATGGGAATAACAATGAAAGCTCCATCGGCCGGTACGTCAGCTCAGGCTGTGTGCGCATGCATAACTCGGAAATTCGATGGCTCTTTGACCGAATTCAAAATTATACTGAAGTGGTTATTACCCATTCAGGTGATAGTTTTGATACTATCGCCATGGCTAATGGATATGGAGTAACCGTACCAGTTAATGGGGAGAATCAAGGTACGACGGCACCAAAAATTCAAAACGGCTGGGTGCAAGCAGGTGGCAATAAGTATTATTATGAAAATGGAGCGGTAAAAACAGGCTGGCAGACGATAAATGGCAAAAAGTATTTCTTTGATAAAAACGGAATAATGAAGACCGGCTGGCTGACGGATAGCGGCAAGAAATATTATTTGGATAGCAGCGGTGTGTTGAAAACAGGCTGGCAAGAGATTAAAGGGAAGAAATATTATTTTGCAAATGATGGTGTGATGAAGATCGGCTGGCTAGAAGATGGCGGTCAAAAATTCTATCTTGATAAAGACGGTGCAGCGAAAACGGGGTGGTTGGAAGACGGTGGCAATAAGTATTACTTTGACGCTGCCGGGGCAATGAAAACCGGCTGGATCGAGGATGGCGGAATGAAATATTTCCTTGACACTGCAGGCGCGATGAAAACGGGTTGGCTGGAGGACGGCGGTAATAGATATTATTTAGATAATACCGGAGCCATGAAGACCGGCTGGCTTGAAGCGGGCGACAAGAAATATTATTTTGCTGGCGATGGTGTGATGCAAACCGGGTGGGTAAAAGACGGAGAAAACTGGTACTATCTTGACCAAATTGAAGGCATGAAGACCGGCTGGATCAATTATAAAGGAAAATGGTATTACATTAACTCCAATGGCGTGATGGATAACACCGTCATCAGCAAGCTCGAGGACTTTGATCCTGTTGTTACGGAAAATACCGGCTGGACGGATATTGCTGGGAATAAATACTTTTTAAAGAAAAACCCTACTCTTGTCACTGGCTGGTTGAACTTCGAGAATAACTGGTACTATCTCTACATTAATGCCGATATGGCGAAAAACTTCCTTAAAGATAGTAATACGCTTGTACAAAATTAAGAATCGCAAGGAGAAGGCACTTCATGAAGTGTCTTCTTTTTACATGAAAGGTATGATAAGTCAAAGGAAAAGTTTAAAATGTTTGTAGGTGTATAGGAAAGGAAGGAAGTTCAATGTCAGTGCTAAAGAAGTTGCAGTTTAAGGACCAGGGACAGCCAGTGTTGATTGTCAATGCACCGCAGTCCTATGATGAGGTTATTCGAACGTTTGAAGGTGAGGTCCACCGCGAGGCGGTAATGGAAAGCTATGATTTTGTGCAGGTATTTGGGACAAGTAATGAAGAATTAGGAACACTAGCAAAAAGCGCTCAGAAGTTCGTAAAAGACGACGGGCTTTGCTGGTTATGTTATCCAAAAAAGTCCTCAAAGACCTATAAAGGTTCTGATTGCAGCCGCGATACGGTGATGTATTTGCTGGCTGATGAAGGCTACGAACCTGTCCGACAGATTGCCATCGACGACGATTGGTCTGCCTTAAGGTTTCGGAAGGCCGAGAATATTAAAACCATGAGGCGAAGCTTTGCTGTAACGGAAAAAGGAAAAGAGCGGAAGGAAGATTAGGCAAATAAGTCGACACATTCTTTCATCCCCATATATATTAAAAAGCTAAGAAACGGATTTGAAGGTACTCATGTTGGGTACCTTCTATTTAGTTTCAACTATAACTTTGTAAGAATTTACCTATGTATACAACGCGTAAACAGGTTTACTTTTTGTATACATTTAGTTTACAAATCTGTTTACACGTATACAAAGCTGTTTACATACTGACACCTAGCCATGTATACAGATTTGTAATTTTCGTAAACATTGCCGTATACATTTTCATCTGCGTTTACTCCAGCCCATGTCAATTTGTTGGGGAGTTGAATGTCAGTTCTTAAAAAATTCAACCAGGGATCTCCAGTGTTAATTAACAACGCACCAAAGTCTACAATGAGGTTATTCAAACATTTGAAGTTGAGGTCTAAACGTGCGAAAATGGACCGCTATGATTTTGTGCCAGTAATTGGGACAAGCAATGAAGATTTAGGGCCTTAGCAAATAGCGCTGAACGGCTTGTAAAACCAGCCGAGCTTTACTTGCTATGCTATCCGAAAGGTTCAGATTTGCAGCCACGACATGGAGATGTATCTACTCATTGTTGAAGGCTATGAATCTGTCCGGCAAATCGCTATCGACTATGATTGGTCCGCATTAAGGCTTCGGAAGACAGAGTATAGTAAAACTATGTAGTGAAGCTTTGCTGTAACGGAAATTTAAGTGTCACCTTATCGCTCTTTGTAACCGGATTGAGAGCGATTCGATAATGCAGGTAAAACGAAAGGAAGTAGATTTTGAGGGTCCCTAAAAACGGGTCCCCTTTTTTAGTTTCTCTGAAATATTTGTAATAATCTACGGTTGTTTACAATCTGTAAACATGTCCACTTTTTGTATACGTTTTGTTTACAAACATGTTTACATGTATACGAAGTTGTATACATTCCGTTGTTCCGCCATGTATACAACTTTGTTATTTTTGTAAACATTCGCGTTTACAAATTTCTCCATGTTTACATCCTGTTTACAATTTTACACTTGTGTTTCTTTTCGGCCAGCCTCATTGAAGAAACTAGTAATCTTCTATACGCTTATAGAAAGTACTAGATTGCAAGTCTATTAAATGAAAAGGAATGATGAACATGACTAAATCCAGAATTGCAGCTATCGATGTAGGTAATGACTCCATCAAGGCTATTTTTGGTGAATTAGAATATGAATTAAATATTCCTAACATTATCGCAAGAGACACCGAGGACCGCCCTGTCATCGGCATTGAAGAACTGGACAGCAAAGACCCATTGGATGGGATACATATTAAAGTGCACTCCCCTGCCCTAAAGGAAAATAATATTATCTATCGTGTCGGAAATTTGGCGACAAAAAGCAATAACACCACCGAGCTGGACCCTGGCAGCAGCAAGTCTGAGGAAGACCAGACATTAATTATGCTATTTGCGACATTGGCAATGGATGCCGTAAAAGCCGAATTCCCGCGTACGAAAAACATTATTGATGCTAATTACACATTAGGAACTGGCCTGCCGCTGAGGGAAGTAAAGGAAGGCAAGGATGCCGGTTACCGTTCAAAATTGCTTGGTAATGTCCATCAGGTCGAATTTCTTGTAACCCCAAAATACCAAGGCATTAAAGTTAATATTAGGTTCAATGAAGTAAAGGTTTATCCTGAAGGCTTTGCGGCTTATATCAACCTTGTCATGGATAATAATTTAAAAGTTATTAATAAGGACTTAATCGATAAACGCATTTTAATTCAAGACATCGGTGGCCTCTCCACGGACATCGCCGTCATTAAAAACCGCAATGTCGACGATGACAAGGCGCAAGGGTTTAATCTTGGGGTATCCGAATCGCTAGAAATGATTCGTGAGGAAATTCGTAAAAAACACGGTGTGGAGCTCGACAGCCGCCGCGATGTCGTAGAAATTATTACGAAGAAAAACGACCGTAATCACATCATGGTGAAAGGAAGCCGGACAAGTGTCCATGACATCACCGACCGCATCCTGCTAGACCTTGCGAAAAAGCAATACCGCTTGCTGCGTAATGTCTGGTCTAAGAACTCGCAGACTGAAATCTGCTACTTTGTCGGCGGCGGGTCCATCATTTTAAAGGAATATTTAAAAGCATTGAATAACGGTTTAGATGGTTTTAACATTGATTTCTTTGAGGACGAGAAGGAAAGCATTTGGATGATGTCGAATGCTTATTATAAGTTAATTACGGATTTTGTTCGTAAAACTGAGAAGCAAAGGGCTGCCCAAGATAAAGCACCAGTAAAAAGTTAATTTTAGGGTGATTCTATGAAAAAGGCATCCGAAAACGAAATCAAAAGGGGCCAGGCTTTATCCTTCCGCATCCCTTCTGATACTCCGGATCACATATTAAAACAGCTTCAAAAAATTAAGGAAACAGAACGCCGGAATTTTTCCAGCAAAATTGCTTCGTTTGTTATGGAGGGTGTCGGCCAGTCCTTTTCCCGGGAAAAGGAAACGGTCACCATCCCCCTCCCCAAGGGGCTAACGAAAGCACAGCGTGATTGGCTGAAGCACGAGCATTCCGAAGCACTGCTGGGAAGCATTCTTTATCAGTTGATTTCCGACCCGGTAAGGTCGACCGCACTGCTGGCCTCGTTGAACAGCAAGGCTGTAGATATTGATGAGGCGTTGTACCTGCAGGAGAATATGGCATTCCCTGCCCCTGAGCCACTATCTTTTTCGAAGAGCCCTTTTGAAGAAGAAATAGCTGTAGGAATTGACTTGGCTGATGATGATTTGGACGAGTTTGCTTTCGAGACCATCGACCAGGCCATGTCCCCTACTGAGGATGAAGCCGATGAGAAGGATCTTGATGCCGATGACCTGCTGGGCGGGTTTTTGGCGAGTATGAATAAATAAGGATTAGGATGAAGGCACCTTGTGATGAGGTGCCTTTTGCTATGGTTTAGTATCCTATATTACTGGTATTTTATAATTTTAGTAGGGTTATAGCTTAAAAGAATAGAAATTAAGTAGACTAGGAGGGATGAAGATTCATATGAAGGTGTGTATACAGGTAATTCTGGGGATTATTATTGGCTGGCTCCTGTTCTATGTCATGGGGCTTGAACAAGCAGAATTGTTTAAGTTCGTGTATCAATACATAAATTCGACAGTGTTTTATTTTGTTGTTTTGATGGTTGTGCCCGCTATTTGCTTTACTTTTCTTCGTAAATTTAAGGTTTTTGGGGTTGCTGTTGCAGTTACGATGGTGGGGCTGTTTGGGCTGGTTTATGTGGCGCTGAATACAGGAAGTATTGGATTTTAAAAATTTTAAAAGGGTGGTAGAAACCACCCCTTTGGGTCTAATGGAACAATTTCGAAAAAATACTTTTTAGCGAATTCCCTTTTTTAAAATAAATATCTTCCCGCACCTTTTCATTAATTGCCTGCCAAAGCATGATTTCTACGTCCGAGAGCTGCTTGGATTCCGCCTCTTTTAGGAAAGCGGCAAAATAGTCTAACGGCACTCCGTAAAATCTTGAAATATCCGCCATGATCTCAAACGAAACAGACTTACGATCCCCTTTTTCAAGCATGCTTAAATATTGAAGGGTGATTCCAGTCCCCTTTGCAACTTCTTCAAGTCGTAAATTTCTTTCTAACCTTAATCTTCTTAACTCATGCCCCAATGGAGTGGCCATAATATACCCCCTTCCCCTACTCTATTTCCGAGCTGTATTTAATCGTTATGATATAGTACCAGCTAACTGCGGCTTCAAATAATGTGATAATAAGTTCCTCTGATTTTCTTGGAATTTTAAAATACCTTTGTATTTGATAATGAAGCAGCTCGTGAAAAATAGTTTGTAATTGCTCAGGGTAATCCATTTTTTCGTCGATGATAATTATTTTTTTCTTAGGATAATAAACACCCTTTATATCTTTCAAATCCATAAAAACAATAGGGATGTCATATTTTCTCATTATCTTCTTCGTTAATAAATTGATCTGGGATTGATTAATCGAAATAAACTGCTTATGCAGGTATCCAATGATCGTATAGTAGGTTAGAAACAGAATAAGTACCAGATTAACCTCAAGCTGATTGAAGAAAGATAGTATAGGGAATATAACAGCTACTTCAAACATCATAGGTCCAAACCGGTCCAAAAATAGCTTACTAGATGCTGTCCCAGTCTCTAAATACACATAGACATATTTCAAAACTATGCTTAGAGTCAACATAAGCAGTAAAGTTAGATACCGAGCAAAATAAGTCTTGTCACTATAAACATTATAAATCTCGTTGCAGATAATGATAGTGATAATATACATGGTGAGCAAGGATATCCTGGATTGAATGCTGCCTCTTTTTTGAATGAAGCTAGCAACGAAACAATCAACAAGCAAATAAATGAAACCGTAAACAATGGAGAAACGGTCAAATATGATTAATGATAATATGACATGAAAAAAGGAATAGTCGAAACCGGAAAAAACCTTCAGATTAATTTGGTCAAACAGGACCATAATGCAAAGAAAGAAAACAATATTCCATTCCAGCTCTTCGGGGAAAACAATAAATAAATCTGTCAAAACTATGGAAGGAATCATGAAGAACAAATAGATATGATGCCGCCCGAAATGTTTCATGACGATTCTCCTATTAAGCCGTAATTTTATTCCGTTTTTTATTATGTTACTTGAGAAAATTTACAATTTAAATAATTATTTTTCTACAAAGGAATAAAATTTTGACGGATCTTGTCATTCGAAAAACATTCAATTCCACTATCGTTTAATATATTCTTAATATAGAAGGGTGTAAAATTCTAACTTTATTTTCCTCCTATCTTTTAAACGCACTAACTAAGGTTAGTGCACTTTTTTTCTGTATCCAGCATATTAATAAACCGTTTGTGCGGTTTTCTCACAAATTATTTATAAAAATATATATTCCACTATTGTTGAAGTTATTTACTTTTAATCAAACTTACTTAGTTTTGCTGATTTTGTCGAAAATCAGTTGGGTAATGTCGAAGGGAAAAAATACCTATAAACTATAGTTTAAATTATAATATTTTCATAGATATTTAGTTCTATATACTGAACGAACCCTATGAAGGTGATATCGATATAGGGGGTTAATGGGAAGAGGGTGAGCTATGGAAATTATAACTTCAGGTGATACTTTTAATTTTTTGGGAAGCGATGATATATAACCGGCAATCTGGACACTTAGGTTATATGGAGTTAGTAGTGTAACCGGCCCTCTTAATCATTATTTAAGAGGAGAGAAAAGTTATGGAGAAAATTAGCTTTATAAATGTATTAAGCAAAAAAGCCCTAAGCGCAGTTACTGCGTTGGCAATTTCAGGTCTTGTCCCAACAGGTTTTGCTTTGGCAGGTGAACTTGAGATTACTACCTCTGAATTAGTTGCATCATCCACTAATGTATCTGTTGAGCAAGGAGCAACCCAATCTTTTAATCTTATTGTAAGTTCGGATGGTAATATGACTAATGCAGACGTTAAATTACCTACAAACTTTACAATTGCTGCAAATGGGAGTATTACTACTAGCAATTTAGTTACAGTAAACCTAGCTGGCAAAGATAGTTCTAAAAATGTTCCTGCAACTATTCAAGTTGATCCTACCTTACAACCAGGAACATATTCATTTACCTTTAATAGTACTAATGTTGTCATCACTAATAACAATCAACAAGGAGCAAGCCTAGAAAATAAATTTGGTGACACCATTAAATTTGTTGTAACCAAGAAACAAGTACTAGATACAACTGCTCCAGTAGTCACTGCTACTCCTGATAGAGCTGCAAACACTAATGGCTGGTATAACCAAAATGTAACAGTTAATTTCTCCGCTGTAGATGAAGAAGGTGGATCTGGTCTTTTACCAGGCTCAGTATCTGCACCTGTTATAGTTTCTGAAGACGGAACTCATACTATCACTGGTACAGCTAGTGATATAGCTGGAAATATAGGTACTTCTGCACCAATTACAATAAATTTTGATAAAACAAAACCTATGATTTCAGGAAGCACTGACAAAGTGGCTAATTCTGATGGTTGGTATAATCAGGATGTAACAGTTAGTTTTGATGCTCAAGATGCATTATCTGGTTTAGCAAGTGTAACAGACAATAAAACTCTTGGTGAAGGTGCAGGCCAATCTGTTACTGGTACTGCGACTGATAAGGCTGGCAATAGTGAATCAGCAACGGTTTCTGGTATCAATATTGATAAAACAAAACCTACAATATCAGGTAGCCCTGACAGAGCA
The DNA here is from genome assembly GCF_058323225.1 of Neobacillus sp. PVCKKU3. Classification (NCBI taxonomy): domain Bacteria; kingdom Bacillati; phylum Bacillota; class Bacilli; order Caryophanales; family Bacillaceae; genus Neobacillus; species Neobacillus sp. PVCKKU3. The sequence goes on along the minus strand of NZ_JBLVQN010000003.1, from coordinate 160,107 downwards.
GCAAATTCATCTGGTTGGTATAATGGAGATGTTACAGTAAGCTTTACAGCAGACGATGCATTATCTGGTTTAGCAAGTGTAACCGGCAATAAAACTCTTGGTGAAGGCGCAGGCCAATCTGTCACTGGTACTGCGACTGATAAGGCTGGCAATAGTGAATCAGCAACGGTTTCTGGTATTAATATTGATAAAACTGCTCCAACAATTTCAGGTAGCCCTGATAGGAAAGCTAACTCAAACGGTTGGTATAATGATGACGTAGTTGTTACATTTGCTGCAAATGATAACTTATCTGGTGTAGCAAGTTTCACACAACCTGTTACCCTTAGTGAAGAAGGTTTAAACAAATCTGCTACTGGTACTGCAACAGATAAGGCAGGGAATACTAGTGCTCAAGTAACTGTATTTGGTTTAAAAATTGATAAAACAAAACCTGTCATTACTATTGGCGGCCTTACTCTTGAAAACGATGGAGTTGTATCAAACATTGGTACTTTTACGCTTAACCAACTTGCTACATGGTCTGCATCAGATGCATTATCTGGTCTTGCAACTGAAGGAAGCGGTACACTAAATACGGCAACAGCTGGTTTACACACTGTTGAGTTAACAGCAACAGACAGGGCTGGAAATATATTCAATAAGACAATCATATATAACGTTGCCTACAATTTTGGTGGGGTTCTTCAACCAATTATCAATGGTTCAAGCGTGTTCAAGGCAGGCAGCACTATCCCTGTTAAATTCCAATTGACCGATTCTCAAGGAGCATTTGTCTCAACTGCAAATGCAACCATTTCGTTTACAAAAATAACCGATGTAGCTTTAGGTACTGAATTATCGGTAGGTGTCAACAGTACACCTAATACAGGAGATGCGTTTAGATATGACCCAACATCAAATCAGTATATCTACAACTTAAGTACTAAGGGCTTATCAAATGGTTCTTACTATGTCTCTATTAATCTCCATGATGGATCTGATGTTAAAAAAGTGTATTTTAGTTTAAAATAAATAAAGGTGGCCGAGGAAATTAGTAGTCCTCGGCTATTAATATGCTCTATAGATAATGTAAGAAATACTAGCGCCTATCGATAGGTAACGCTATGATATGATACTTATGATTTATAATTAGAAAATTGGGAAAATAATTATTTTAGTGGGCAGTAAGGAGGGTTTTAAGTTAAAGTTCCTCCTTACTGCCTTTAATGTGTCTTATTCGGCAATTTCTTACTAGGCGTATCACTGCCCTGATTCTGTCTGTTTTTTAAATCCTTTGCCTGATTTTCATGTAGCTTTTCGACAAATTCATGGGTGCTGCCTTCAAGGTTTTTATCCATCATTCGAACCTCCTATTTAAATTGAACAATGGTTAATGTAACCAACCACACCCCAAAACATGCAGACACAAAAAAATCCCCTCGTCAAAAGGGGATTTTTCAAATATCTTAGATAACGCCCTGCACGATCATCGCGTCAGCGACTTTAGTGAATCCGGCAATATTGGCACCAACCACCAGATTGCCTGGGAAACCGTACTCTTCGGATGCCTTCACAGCGTTTTGATAAATGTTAATCATGATTTGATGCAGTTTAGCATCGACTTCTTCAAACGTCCAAGATAAGCGCTGGCTGTTTTGTGCCATTTCTAGTGCGGAAACTGCAACACCGCCGGCATTGGCTGCTTTTCCAGGGCCAAACAGAACATCGTTGTTTAAAAATACATCGACTGCTTCAAGAGTAGATGGCATGTTAGCGCCCTCTGCAACAGCTTTCACGCCGTTTGCCACCAGCATTCTTGCAGACTCTTCATTGATTTCATTTTGTGTTGCACAAGGAAGAGCGATATCGCATGGAATTGACCAGATGCCGGAGCAGCCTTCATAGTACTGCGCTTCCGGATGGTACTTCACATACTCGCTGATGCGCTTGCGGTCCACTTCCTTAATTTGTTTCACAGTCTCGACATTAATGCCGTTTTCATCATAGATATAGCCGCATGAATCGCTGCAGGCTACAACTTTAGCGCCAAGCTGGGTAGCTTTTTCGATCGCATAGATGGAAACATTGCCGGATCCAGAGACAACGACGGTGCTGCCGGCGATGCTTAGGCCTTGATCTTTCAGCATTTCCTGCACGAAATAAACGGTACCGTAGCCGGTCGCTTCGGTTCTTGTTAAGCTTCCGCCGTAGCCGAGGCCTTTTCCGGTTAAAACGCCAGCCTCATTGCCGCCGCGGATTTTTTTATAATAACCGAAAAGATAGCCGATTTCTCTTCCGCCGACACCGATATCCCCAGCAGGTACGTCGACGTCTGGGCCAATGTGGCGATAAAGCTCTGCCATAAAGCTTTGACAGAAGCGCATGATTTCGCGGTCTGATTTACCCTTAGGGTCGAAGTCGGAGCCGCCTTTGCCGCCACCGATAGGCTGGCCTGTTAATGAGTTTTTGAAAATTTGCTCAAAGCCCAAGAATTTAATGATGCTGGCGTTAACTGATGGATGAAAGCGCAGACCGCCTTTGTATGGCCCGATTGCGCTGTTATACTGGACACGGAAGCCACGGTTCACGTGCACCTTGCCTGAATCATCCACCCATGGAACACGGAAAGTAATAACCCTCTCAGGTTCAACGATTCTTTCGAGAATTCCCTCCTGCATATATTTTGGGTGTTTCGCAAATACAGGCACAAGCGAATCGAAAATTTCCTTAACGGCCTGATGAAATTCACTCTCGAATGGATTGCGGCTTTTCACCGTTTCAAAAACTTCACTTACATAATCCCTTGCTGCCTGTGATCCTGACTGTTTTACATGCTCAATAGTTTGCATGAAATCACCCCTTTTTAAAAATAATAAATTTGTCCTAAATACTGAATATTTTATTTTTTCGCGTCAATTAATTTTATTATGTAAAATCAATCTAATCAATATTAATAATAGATATAATTAATACAGGAATGAGATTGATTGGAAGGGGCATGAAAAAAATGGAGCTCAGGCAGATCAAATATTTTATAGAAGTGGCTAAACGGGAGCATGTGACAGAGGCGGCGTATCGGCTCCACGTTGCGCAATCTGCAGTCAGCAGGCAGATTTCCAACCTGGAGGAGGAGCTTGGGGTCAGCTTATTTATCCGTGAAGGGCGAAATGTCAAACTGACGCCGATTGGTGAAATGTTTTTAAAGCATATGGAGCAGGCGGTCAAGCTAATTGAAGATGCCACAAGTGAGGTAGAGGAATTCCTTGATCCTGAGAAAGGGACAATCCGTATTGGGTTTCCCAGCAGTCTAGCGGGGTATACGCTGCCAACAACGATTTCAGCCTTTAGAGAGCGGTATCCTAATGTAAAGTTTCATTTAAATCAGGGATCCTATGCCTATTTAATTGAAGGGGTAATAAAGGGAGAGTTTAATATGGCGCTAATGGGCCCGGTGCCAAAGAAGGAAAAGAAAATTACTGGGAAAACGCTTTTTACCGAAAACATTGTAGCCTTACTGCCCGAGTCCCACCCACTAGCTAGTAAACGAGTATTGAAGTTAAGCGACTTGCGGGATGAACCCTTTATCGTGTTTCCTCAGGGCTTTATTTTGCGTAAGATCATTGTGGATGCCTGCGCGCAACTTGGCTTTGAGCCCATGGTGGCCTTCGAGGGCGAGGATATTGATGCCATTAAGGGGTTGGTTTCTGCCGGACTGGGCATTACGCTGATTCCTGAAATCACGCTTATCGACAGCCTTCCCCGCTCAACGGTTAAGATTGCTGTCACAGAACCTAACGTCAGCCGCACGGTCGGCGTCATCATCCCGGCAGAACGCAGCCTTTTGCCTACTGAAAAACTGTTTTATGAGTTTTTGAGCGAGTTTTTTGGCATGCTGGACCGATTTCAAATTTAATTTGAAAAATTGACGCTAATAAGTTGTCCATGGATATTACCATAACCATCATACATATGTATTAGGTATGCGTTTGTTGCTTTTGGACTGTACATCTGCAAATGCCAAATAAATAAGGAGGCTTTTGATGGTGTTATGGACAATTTTGACTGTTCTATTGGTAGTCTTCATTGGCGGGCCGCTTTGCTTTTTCCTATGGCTGCGTAATTTGGCGAAAAAGCCGCAGCACTCGATTATCCGGGCCTATCCCTATTTCGGCTGGATCCGCTATGCGCTGGAAATGCTGGGTCCAAAGCTGAGGCAGTATTGGTTTGATGATGATAATGGTGCAAGGCCGTTTTCCCGTGCCGATTATTTAGGAATTGTTTTTTCGGCGAAATATCGGACTGACTTAATCAGCTTTGGCTCGAAGCGGGACTTTGAGCAGCCCGGCTACTATATTGCCAACGGCCTGTTTCCCCTTTTAAAGGAGGAATTAAGAGTCGACAACCAAGAAAAGGTAGAGGGGATGAAATACAAAATTGACCATGAAGGTTTATTTTTCCGCAAGGAGCACTTAGCGGAAGATCAGATTCCACGCTGGCTTTTTCATGAGGAGGAGGCTGTTGTGGTTGGCGGTGAGCGGAGGGAGCCATGGAAGCTCTACGGCCCATTTGGGGCATCGGCCACCTCCTATGGTTCCGTTGGTGAGAACTATATTCTTTCTACTGGGTATGGCTGTCAAATGGCTGGAGGCTCCTGGTTAAATACAGGCGAAGGCGGGATTGCTCCGGAACACTTGTCCGGCGGGGCTGATGTTGTGGCACAGATTGGACCTGGCTTGTTTGGCTTTCGCGATCATGAGGGTAATTTTTCAATCGAGGTATTTAGAAAAATTGCTTTGGAGCCGGCGATTAAAGCCTTTGAACTGAAGTTTGGCCAAGGGGCAAAAATTCAGGGCGGCCACCTTGAGGGCGCGAAGGTGACGGCTAAAGTTGCAAGCATTCGCAAGGTGAAAGAGGGCGAGACGATTATTTCCCCAAACCGCTTTTCGTTTTTACGTAACGCCGAGGCAGCCTTGGAGTTTATTAAACGATTGCAGGATGAAGGCGGGAAACCGGTTGGCATAAAAATTGTTGTGGGGTATCAGTTGGTTTTGGAAGAGTTTTTTGGAGCGATGAAGAGGCTTCAGATTTATCCTGATTTTATTACGGTGGACGGCAGTGAGGGCGGATCGGGCGCAACGTACAAAGCGATGGCGGATACAATGGGGCTGCCGCTTTACCCGGCGCTGCTTGCTGTGGTTGACAAGGCCCATGAATACGGCATCCGCGATCGGTTTAAGATATTTGCCTCCGGAAAACTGATTGCGGCTGATAAAATAGCACTTGCCCTCGCGATCGGCGCCGATGCGGTGAACTCGGCACGCGGCTTTATGATGGCGAACGGCTGCATTATGGCACTGCAATGCCATACCGGCAAATGCCCCACCGGCGTCACCACGACCGACCCTAAGCAGCAGGAGGCGCTCGTGCCTGAGGAGAAGAAATGGCGGGTCATGAACTATATTATCAGCATCCGGCAGGGGCTGTTTGCCCTCGCGGCGGCGTGCGGCCTAGACTCCCCTAGAAAATTTACCCGTGAGCATATTGTTTTTATGGGTGCGGATGGCCAAGTTAGGCGATTATCGGAGCTATTTCCCCTTCCAGAAGAAGGTCCCGCTGTCGTGGATAAATAACTTGCCAAATTATGGGATTGACATTATATTCATAGTGAAAACCTACTAAAAAGGTTGTGGGGCTATGGCGCTGCCAAACGATATCGTCCATGAGGATGGGAGTTTAAATGCCAGTTTGATAGTAAAAAAGGAACGCCTTTATCAGGGCATGAACGGCAGGTTCGTTGAGCGGTTTTATTTGTCTCCTAAGGAAAGCTACATTTTTAAACCGCTGACGAATAACGCCCAGATGGGTAAAGAGACCTGGATTCATGAGCATGTACTCAGCCGGTTCCCAGCCATTTATCCAAAAATTTTGGCTTACTCCAAGCATGATAACCCTGTTTTAAGCTGGATGATTCTCGAGGACCTCGGCCCGCTTTCGCATGAGTTTACGGAGGAAACGGTCCTTGCTGTGGCCAAGTGGATGGCCTGGTGGCACTCCCTTCCGTTGAAGTCGTTTGCGGATGTTCCGTTGACCGGGTTGAAGCCTCGGATTGAGGCGGTGGCGGAGGAGGTCTGCGAGAATAAGGATGCCCTCCTTGGGATGCTTCCGCGATTGGGGCTCACTGGAAAACAGGCTCTGCATGTGTTTAAACAGCTTGATAGTTTCCTATTTTCAAAGCTTCAGGTATTATCACACGGGGATTTGCATTTGGGGAATTACGCTGTCGTGAAGGGGAAATTGATCATTCTGGACTGGGAGCACGCCCATTTGAATACGCCCTACTGGGATTTGTATCATTTGCTGGATATGTCACATCCGATTTTCCCCAAAAAGGTAACTAAGGGGTTTCGGGAGCAGGTGCTTGGGTTTTATCTTGATGCTGTCGGGCTGGAACTGGAAAGTGCCGCGTTTATTCGGGAATACTATTTATTTTCTGCCGTGTATTCAATGTGGATGATTCTGTTGATTCAAAAAGACTTGTTGGCTGACGCCGGCAAGTGGTCGAAGGAGCAGCTGAAGAGGCAATTGCAGGAGACGGTTTCGAGTTTAAGGCAGTGCGCGGAGGCGCTTGATGATTTATAGACAAAAAAGCTAACCTAAGGCGGTTAGCTTTCTTTTTTTAAGCTTTTTTTTCAAAAAGCTTAATGACTTCAATGATGGTTTCGGTTGCTTTCACCATGTTTTGCACGGAAATGAATTCGTATTTGCCGTGGAAGTTTTCGCCGCCGGTAAAGATATTTGGCGTCGGCAGACCCATGAATGATAGCTGGGAACCGTCTGTACCGCCGCGAATTGGCTTAATAAGCGGCTTGATGTCCAAGCTCTCCATCGCTTCCTGGGCAATATCGACGATTTGCTTGACCGGTTCGATTTTTTCGCGCATGTTATAGTATTGGTCTTTCATCTCAAGCTGGACAGTGTCACTGCCGTATTTTTCGTTTAGCTGCTGGACAATGCTTTCCATCGTCGCTTTTCTTTTATTAAAAATTTCTCTGTCATGGTCGCGGATGATGTAGTTAAGCTTGGTTTGCTCAACATCACCGTTAAAGGACAGCAAGTGGAAGAAGCCTTCGTACCCTTCTGTGTGCTCCGGTGCCTCCTGCGTCGGCAGCTGGCTATGTAATTCCATCGCGATTTTCATCGAGTTGACCATTTTGTCTTTAGCGGAACCAGGATGAATATTGTTACCTTTTATCGTGATTTTTGCACCCGCGGCATTGAAGCTTTCGTACTCAAGCTCGCCTAGTGGACCGCCGTCAACAGTGTAAGCATACTTCGCGTTAAAGGCCGCAACGTCAAACTTATGAGGCCCCCTGCCGATTTCCTCATCAGGCGTGAACGCAACGCGGACCTTACCGTGCTTAATATCTGGGTTTTGAATTAGATGCGCCATCGCTGTCATGATTTCGGTGACGCCAGCTTTGTTGTCGGCCCCAAGCAGCGTGGTGCCGTCGGTTGTGATGAGCGTGTGGCCTTTATAGTCTTTTAGGCTCGGGAAGTCGTTTGGTGACATAATAACGTTCAGGGCCTCGTTTAGGACGATTTCCCCGCCTTGATAGCTCTCAAGAATTTGCGGATTGACGTTTTTGCCAGTAAAATCAGTCGCTGTGTCAACGTGGGCAAGGAAGCCGATGGTTGGCACTTCTTTATCGGTATTGGACGGCAGCGTCGCCATCACATAGCCGTTCTCGTCGATGGTCACCTCTTGCATGCCGATTTGGTTGAGTTCTTCAACCAGCATGCGCAGTAGCGTCCACTGCCCTTCTGTTGATGGACAAGTCTCACTGCTTTCGTTGGATTGCGTATCCACTTTCACATAGGAAGTAAATCGTTGAATCAATTCCTCTTTCAATTTAGCACACTCCCTTTTTATATATTTTCATGATTATCATATCACTTTATGGGAGCGGATACACGTATTTGAAGGGGGTGGCTGCAGGTCGGTTTTGGTTTACTGTCGTATAGGGCTCTGTTACTGTCGGATGAGCCTCCGTAACTGTTGTATAACCGGACATTACTGTCGCGGCCGGATTTTACTGTCGGATGAGACCTGTTTACTGTCGTATAGGTACTAATTACTGTTGGATAAATCCCAGTAACTGTCGTATAGCCGAACTATACTGTCGTCCCTATCTATGTCTGTTTGGAATATAGATTCCCCCTGTGTTTTGATGAAAACAGCTGCTACTCAGATCCATAAAATATGACCTATTTCGAAATGTACCCTCGCTTTGCAAATTCATACTTTGCAAAATCCGTTTCGCGACCTGGATATCCACCCCCAAAAACTCCTGGCACTCCCGATTCGTAATGGTCCTACTCATCACCAAAAACCACTCCAATAATGTCCTTTGATGGGCTAAATGGTCTGTTGCACCGCAAAAAGGGCAAATCCATGTGCGAGGTGCCTTCACCATGCCGAATTTGTAGCATACACCACACCGTACTCCATTTTTAAAATCACCCCGCGGGATTTTGTAGAACTCTGAAATCGGTTTTGGAATAAAAGGCTGGTGGCTCTTGAGGAGCTCTAAAGAAAGCCAATGGAAGGTTTCTGGGTCCAACTTAAAGTCTGGCTGCGGGATATTTCGAATGAATGAGGGTATCAAGTTGGGGAATAAAAGCCGCGTTTTCGCTGGGGGAACTGCAACAATCTGCTTCGGATAGGCAAGAACAACGGAACCGTAAATAGGAATGCGGATATTGTGCTTCCGTAACCAATCACTCAATAATTCGTAATTGCGTTCCAATTGGACTACTGGACTTTCGAAGCCGTCCTTGTGTCCATCATCACGGGTTCGGATTAATTGTGGTGGATTATCCTTAAATTCGAGGACCCCAGCGATGTTTTTGACTTCAAGAATATTTCCAAACCAGGGAGTCAGTCCAAAGGAGTCGATTTGAAATTTTTCATCTAAGGAAGGCCGTAAATCATGATAAACGTATTGTGGAAAGGCAAATGTAGTTTTTCGAAAAATCTCTGCCACTCGTTCCTCCCCGGCAATCCCCGCCTCTACAGAAGCCTGCTTGCCAGATAAAATAGGAAGCATGGGATGATTTGGTGCCAGCCTGCTTTGAGCGGCTATCAAACCTTCTAATGTTAATGATCTATCTCTGTTTTTCATGCTAATGGTCGTTCACCTCCAAAAATTTTGCTCTGCACCCGCATCGTATCACAACCCAAATCCCAATACTATCAACATCAAAACAAGTTCATTTTTTTGTAAAAAATAAATGGGTTGACCGGTATTGACCGTAATGGTCAACGGGAATATACTGTAATTGACCAAAACGGTCAACAACTGAACCAAAAGGAAGTGGGACTACTAAAATGTTTTCGAAATTCCTCAACCTAGATCAAGAAAAACAACACCGAATAATAAATGCAGCCATCAAAGAATTTGCCCAGAAAGGCTACGATAAAGCATCGACCAATGAAATCGTAAAGGAAGCGGGAATCTCGAAGGGACTTTTGTTTCATTATTTTCAGAACAAAAAACAACTGTACCTATTTCTGTTTGAATATTGCTATGAGCTCATTGCGGATGAATTTTATAAAAAAGTTGACCTTGCCGATACGGACTTTTTCTCGAGAATGAGACAGGCGATCATGATTAAAATGGATCTGCTGACGCAATATCCAGACCTTTTTAACTTTATGCAGGAGGCCTTAATGGAGGACTCGGCAGAAATTAAAGTGGAAATGGAAAAAAAGAAAAAGGAACTAACCGACATCAATTTTGGAAAAGTTTATGAGGGAATTGATTTGTCGAAGTTCAGGGATGACGTTGACGTCCATAAAATCTTAAAAATTATCTCCTGGACTTTCGAAAAAATGAGTGATGAGGAACTTTATAAAGCAAAGATGCAGCCAGACCACAAAATTGATTACCAAAAGGTCAGCCGAGAAGCAGAGGAATATTTCGAGGTTTTAATTAAATGTTTTTATAAATGAAGACTTGCTGACTGACAAGCCGAAAGCGTAGGCATAGGCGCAGGCTTAGTCGAATTTATGCGTATTAGCAAATTAGAGGGAGGCCTCAACTATGAACGTAATAGAAATTAAAAACCTAACCAAGACTTACGGCAAAGCACGGGGAATCACCGATATCAGCTTTAACGTGGAGGAAGGTGAGATTTTCGGCTTTATCGGGCCTAACGGGGCGGGCAAATCGACAACGATTCGCACGCTGCTGTCGCTCATATATCCGACAAGCGGCAACGCGACGATTTTTGGAAAGGACTGCATCAAATTTGCCCCAGAAATCAAAAAGGAAATCGGCTATCTTCCGTCGGAAGTGTTCTATTACGATAATATGAAGGTAAAGGACCTTTTGAAGTATTCGGCCAGTTTTTACAAAAAGGACTGCAGCAAGCGGATCAAGGAATTAGCGGAGATCATGGACCTCGACTTGAATAAAAAAATCGACGACCTTTCCTTGGGAAATAAAAAGAAAGTGGGCATTGTCCAGGGGCTGCTTCATGAGCCGAAGCTCATCATTCTTGATGAACCAACAAGCGGCCTCGACCCGTTGATGCAGCAGAAATTCTTTGAACTTTTAGAAGAAGAAAATAAAAAAGGCGCCACCATTCTCTTTTCCTCGCACATTCTCAGTGAGGTTCAGAGACTATGTAATCGGGTGGCTATCATTAAAGAGGGTAAGATTGTTACAGTTGAAAAGATTAGTACATTAAAAGAAAACAATTATAAGAAGTTTAAAGTCGAAACAAAGGTGCCGCTTGATCAAAACTATTTTAATATAAACGGAGTTAACAACTTGGCAACTAAGGGTAACGTGACGAGTTTTCTATTTAGAGGCGATATCAATGCGGTCCTAAGGAAAGTCGCAGAAATCGAAATAACCAACTTATGGATTGAAGAGCCAGACCTTGAAGAAATTTTCCTTCATTATTACGAAAAGGAGGCCTAATAAATTATGAATATCTTTTTTCATGAATTAAAGGCCTACCGGAAGTCAACGATCATTTGGACGATTTCGCTAATTGCCGTATTTGCGTTGTTTTTGTCCATGTTTCCGGCCTTCTCAAAGGATGCTGATGAATTCAAAAAGCTGCTGGAAGGCTATCCGGAAGCTTTAAGGAAAGCAATCGGCCTCAACTTGGGCAATTTATTTACGATTCTAGGATTCTATTGTTATGCGTTGACGTTTATCGTCCTGTGCGGGGCGATTCAGGCCATGAATCTGGGGACTTCGATTGTCAGCAAGGAGGTCCGGGAAAAAACGGCGGATTTTCTTTTGACCAAACCAGTTACCCGAAACCAGGTGTTAACCGCCAAGTTGCTGGCAGCCTTCACTTCACTCGTCATCACGAATGTTCTATATATTGCAGCTGCAACGGTAATCACCACCCAGGTGAAAACAGATGATTTTAGCATGAAACAATTCATATTGCTTTCACTGACGATGTTTTTCATTCAACTGATGTTTCTGGCTATCGGCATCATTGTTTCGGTAATCTCACACAAAATAAAGTCCGTGCTGCCCGTGTCACTTGGGACAGTCTTTGCGTTCTATTTTATCGGCGCAATCAGCGCCACAACGGATGATGAAGCGAAGCGCTACTTTTCACCGTTCAAATATTTTAATAACGATTATATTTTAAAACATTCAAGCTATGAATCATCATTTATGATTGTGGGTGCGATGATTATTTTGCTGGCCGTTGTGGCGAGCTATTTCGTTTATACAAAAAAAGATATCCATGCTGTGTAGGAGGGGGCTCGGACAAGTGAATATCTATGTAAGAGAACTGAAGTCCCATCGGAAATCGCTTCTCATTTGGTGCATTGGCGTCTTTCTGATGGTGGTTTCCGGGATGCAAAAATACGCTGGGTTATCATCTTCAGGCCAATCGCTGAATGACCTGTTTCAAGATATGCCGAAGTCCCTACAGGTGGTGATGGGTGTTGGTGCGCTTGACATGAATAAGGTCAGCGGCTACTACGGGATGCTGTTTATCTATCTATTATTGATGGCAACCATTCATGCGGCCATGCTCGGGGCAACCATCATCTCCAAGGAGGAGCGGGATAAGACGTCGGAATTCCTGTTTGTCAAACCGGTTTCACGGACAAAGATCATTATTGCCAAGCTGCTCGCGGCCTTTACGAATATCTTAATCTTTAACCTAGTTACCTGGGGGTCGTCAATTGTCATCGTTGGGAAATACGCTGATGGAGAGTCGGTGAATGGTGATATTGCCATCACCATGATGGGAATGTTCATCCTGCAGCTTTTGTTTATGGCCATTGGCAGTGCCATCTCCGCTTTAAAAAGAAAACCAAAAAAAGCGGCCTCGCTGGCGGCCGGAATCCTGCTTCTTACATTTGTATTATCAGTAGTCATTGATTTAAATGAAAGCATTGAGTTCCTGAAATACGTGACGCCGTTTAAATACTTTGAGGCAAAAAATATGATGTATGGGGGTGGATTGGACACCGGCTTTGTCCTATTATCCATTGTTTTGTTTGCAGCACTAATGGCTGTTACCTTTTTCTTTTATAAAAAGAAAGATTTGAATATATAAATGAAGGACCTGGCAGATTGGTTGCCAGGTCCTTTCCCAATTCTATTTTTCATTTGCCATTTTAACTAATGTGATAATATCACTTGATAGCTTGCTATAGGATGGTGATGGTGCTTTGATATTGGCTTTGATGCCATCTATGAGTGGCAGGGCATTTGGATTTGTGATAGAAAGAACCTGAACTTGGCCGTTAAAGGCCTTGTTCATTAAATCCTTGGCCTTTGCCAAATTATCGTCAGTATTCAGTTTATTAACATCGACACCATCAAGGGTCCCTTTTCCGGAGAGGCCTGAGGTATTTTTTAGCACCTTATTTTGCATTTCATCATAGCTGGTGGAGGTTGTCGCTGGTTCCGCCCTTGCCAAAATCACCGTGTCATCAAGGACAAATACCTTGATACCAGTAATTCCCTGCCCCGCAAGCCTGGATTCTAAATGGGATGAGATACCGCCGTCATGCAGGCTTGAACTTCCAATTAAACTGTAAACATTTTCCCCAAGGCCTGCTGTTTGATTGTTTGTACCTGTCGTGTGTTTCTTCGATCTGTCGACGCTTGGAATCACGTCAACATTATTTTGGCCATGAACGTGACCATTTCCTTTTTCATTTAAAGATTGTTGATGAAGATCTTCTGCATTTCCTTTCAATTCCTGCTGTGCTGAGCATGCGCCAAGAATTAATAGCACAGCAATCATCGGCACATACCACATGTTACTAATTTTTTTCATTTTATTTCCTCCTTTTTAACAAATAAATTCCCCTGATTTTTTGTGCGTATACATGCTTTATTTTGGGAACATTATCAAGCAATAGCGGCGGACTGCCGTATTTTTCAAATAATGTTGTTTATTGTCTAGCTGCAGCGCCTAGCCCCTCGAGTCATAAGCCAATCCGTCATGAAGGTTAAAAAGCAACCTTCCTGCCGGCTCGTCTTATGCTTGTCGGGGCTGAGCAAGGCGCTTCCGCTTTTCTAATTTCCTTGGAGGTGTGTTCTATGGCTGAAGAAAACAAAGAAAAGCAAGAAACATTATCGAGAAGAAGATTTCTCCGCAATACCGGTTTTACCGTAGGGGGACTCGCTGTTGGCGGGATCTTGGGAAGTTTGGTCCCAAGGGGAAAGGATGATAACAAAAACAATCCGCCGGCGCCTCAAGACCAAGATTTCAATCAAGCACTGATGTACTTTACTCCGGAACAATTCAGGATTACCGAAGCTGCCACCGAACGAATATTTCCTGAAGATGATAACGGACCGGGGGCAAAGGCATTGGGCGTTGCCTATTTTATTGATCACCAGTTAGCAGGTGATTGGGGCTTCAATGCCAGGGACTATATGCAGGCACCCTTTTTTCCTGGTGAAAAAGTTCAGGGCTATCAGGGGCGCTTAAAACGAAGAGATATTTTTGATATAGGACTGCGTGAGCTGCAAAATTACAGTAACACAGTAGGTAAGAAAAATTTCGAAGAACTATCGGGTGATGAGCAGGACAAAATTTTGAAAGATTTTGAAGAGGATAAGGTGAATTTAACGACCATATCTCCTAGCGGCTTTTTCCAGCTGCTGAGAAGTGCAACCTTAGAGGGAGTTTACAGCGATCCATTATATGGAGGAAATAAAAATATGGGTGGCTGGAAAATGCGAAACTACCCTGGCAGCCAAATGGCCTATGCCGAGATTATTGAGAAGGACTTTCAGAAGATTAAACCGCAAAGCCTGCAAAGCCATATGAAGCATTAAACGAAAGGGCTCAAGTACCGGTATTAATAGATTTTATTTTTAAAAAAGAAGGTGGAAAAATGGCGAGAAAATTACCGAAAGCTGACGTCGTTCTGGTGGGAGTTGGCTGGACTGGCGGAATTATTGCCTCTGAACTGACGAAAAAGGGCCTGAAGGTGGTCGGCTTGGAACGAGGCAAGGAAAGAAAGACCGAAGATTATTTCATGGTTCATGATGAACTTAGATACGCACTTCGCTATGATCTATTCCAGGATCTTTCCAAAGAAACGATTACCTTCAGAGGTAACGAAAGAATCCGCGCTCTGCCGATGAGGCAGTATGGTTCATTTCTGCTCGGGGACGGTTTAGGCGGCGCTGGTGTTCACTGGAACGGACAGACCTACCGGTTCCTCCCTTATGATTTTGAAATTCGCAGCAAAACGATTGAAAAATATGGGCAAAACAAAATCCCTGCGGAAATGTCTATCCAGGATTGGGGGATTACCTATGACCAGCTGGAGCCTTACTACGACAAATTTGAGAAAACCTGCGGGATTTCCGGTGAGGAGAACCCGCATCCTGGTGCCGGAAAGCGGTCGGATAAATTCCCAACCCCGCCGATGAAGAAATCACCGGCTATTAAAATGTTTGAGACAGCCGCAAAGAACTTGAAGCTGCACCCTTATATGATGCCGTCAGCTAACTTATCGGAATCGTATAAAAACCCGGACGGCATCTCAAGGGCGGCATGTCAGTACTGCGGCTACTGCGAGCGGTTCGGCTGCGAATACGGGGCAAAGGCAGACCCAGTCGTCACGGTTATTCCGGTTGCCAAGAAAACAGGGAATTTTGAGATTCGGACTCATTCCCATGTCAGAAGGATTTTACATACGGGGGGAAAGGCGACCGGGGTTATATATGTCGACACCACAACAGGTGAGGAAATTGAACAGCCAGCCGATATTGTGGTGCTGACAAGCTATGTGTTTAGTAATGTTCGCTTGCTGCTAATGTCGGGGCTTGGCAGACCGTATGATCCGACTACAGGAACTGGTGTGATAGGGAAAAATTATGCTTATCAAGTGATGAAAGGAAATGCCGTCGGCTTTTTTAATAATAAGGAATTCAGTACCTTTGCCGGTGCCGGGTCACTCGGAATGGTCCTTGATGATTACAACGGTGACAATTTTGATCATTCAAACCTGGGCTTTATCCATGGGGGCAGCATATCACTCACCCAAACAGGGTTAAGGCCGATTCAAAATAATCCTGTTCCGAAGGGCACGCCAGCTTGGGGCAAAGAGTTCAAACAACAGTCGCTCAAATATGCCAACCGTTTTCTTTCCGTTGGCGGTCAAGGCTCATCCATGCCGTTTAAGCATCACTATCTCGATTTAGACCCTACTTATAAGGATGCATTTGGCGATCCGTTAATCCGGATTACCTTTGATTTCGAGGATCAGGACCGGAAGTTGGCTGTCTTCCTAGCTGAGAAATCCGCCCAAATCTTGAAGGAAATGGGCGCAAACCATGTTGATTCATTGAAGGAGTTAGGCCCGTACGATATTACAACCTACCAATCCACTCATAATACAGGCGGTGTCATTATGGGGGCCGACCCGTCCACATCTGCCGTCAATAATTATTTGCAAATGTGGGATGTGGACAATTTATTTGTGGTGGGTGCGGCTAACTTTGCCCACAATTCCGGGTATAACCCGACTGGAACCGTCGGCGCCCTCGCTTACCGTTGCGCAGAAGGCATCGACAAATACCGGCAAACCGGCGGGCAGGTAGTCTAATTCACGGCCTCCTCTTTGCTTTTTTCAGTTCGTTTTTATTACAATAGCAATAGTGTTAAAATAAATAACTGAATTGGAAAAAGGAGGATATTAAAAATGACTCAACATGAAAACAATACATTACCACCGAAAACTTGTTCCGTTGACCGATTGGTAACAATGGAGGAAGACGTTAAAAAGGTACTTGCCGGTGAAAAGACAGCAACCCGCCGCAATGGCCGCTATGCTGACCCAGGCGAAATTATGACCTTGGAAGGCCATCAGTTTGTGGTGGATAACGTCTACTCACAAAGTCTGGGCGAACTAACAGATGAGGATGCCCGCCGTGAAGGTTTTAACAATGTGGAAGAATACAAACAATCAATTCTTTCCATTCATCCTGGAATGCCGTGGCTTCCGCAAATGCGCGTCTGGGTTCATGAATTCAGCCCGGTAAAATAAAATCAATGAAAAGGGCCTGTCCCCCGCTGCTTTAATGCGATACGCGAAAGCAATGCGGGGGCAGGCCCCTTTGCTTGTCTATTTTAAGAGCCCGAATTTATAATAGGTTTATTACATTTGTCTGGCAGTTTAGGAGCAGGGGGAGACCTCATGAAGCATTTTGCAAAGTACATAAAAAAGTATTGGAAGTCCTTTTGTATTGCGGTTCTATTCCTCACCTTTGAGGCAATTTGCGATTTGCTGCAGCCGACCGTGATGGCGAAAATTATTGATGAGGGTGTTGCCAACAGAGATATCGATTATGTCCTAAAAATGGGCGGCCTGATGCTCCTGATTACCGCTATTGGGGCCGTGGCCGCTTCTACCAGAAGCATCATGGCCAGCATCGTTTCGCAAAATTTTGGAACAGAGCTGCGGTCTGACCTGTTTAGCAAAATTCAATCTCTTTCATTTAGAAACCTGAACAACTTTGACCGCGCGTCCCTCATCACTAGGCTTACAAATGATGTGACCCAAGTCCAAGTGTTTGTAAACGGTACGATGCGGATTTTCGTAAAAGCTCCGCTGCTGGCGATTGGCGGTCTGGTCATGGCCACACGCCTTAACCTTCACCTCGCGGTCGTCCTTGCGGTGGTGGTGCCGATTGTGGCATTGTTTATCATCATCAACTTAAAGCTTGGCTTTCCTCTGTTTTCCAAGGTTCAGAATGCCATGGACCGGGTGAACGGTGTGCTTCGTGAATATTTATCCGGTGTCCGGGTTGTCAAAGCTTTTAACCGTTTTGAAGTAGAAACAGCTAAATTCTCAAAAGCTAACGAGCATTTCCAGAAGCAATCGATTGCCGCCAATCGACTGATGGCTGTTTTCAGCCCGGCGATTATGCTGACAGTTAACATTGGGATTGTCATTGTCCTCTGGATGGGCGGCCTTGGGGTTGAGTCGGGAAAGATACAGGTTGGCCATATTATTGCTTTTATCAACTACATGACGCAGATCTTATTTTCCCTCATGATGATTTCCATGGTGTTTACCATGTTTGTCAGGGCGAAGGCCTCAGCAGGAAGAATTGGTGAAGTATTCTCTGAGGAAGTCAACATTACGTGGAAAAACGATCAAATGAAATCTCTAACTGGTGAAAAAGGAAGAATTGATTTTGAAAATGTCTCCTTTTCCTATGATGAGGCTGCCGGCGAGCCGGTCCTTAAAGACATTTCCCTTACCATTCTTCCCGGGGAAACAGTCGGCATCATCGGCTCTACCGGATCCGGGAAAACGACGCTCGTCAGCCTGATTCCCCGCTTTTATGATGCATCAAGCGGGACGATAAAGGTAAATGGCGCGAACATTAAGGACATAGATCCGAAAAATCTAAGGGAGAAAATTGCTTTTGTTCCGCAAAAAAATATTTTGTTTACCGGGACAATCGCTGAGAATATTCGCTGGGGGAAGGAAAGTGCCTCTCAGCAGGAAATCGAAACAGCAGCAGCTATAGCCAGTGCAACGGAATTTATCGAGGCCTCACCAGAAGGCTATGACACAAAAATCGGTCAGGGCGGTGTCAATTTTTCCGGCGGGCAGAAGCAGAGGCTTTCCATTGCCAGGGCATTGGTGAAGCAGCCGGAAATCCTCATTTTGGATGACAGCACAAGCGCGGTCGACGCCGCCACTGAAGCCAAAATGAAAACTGCCTTAAAAAAATTCGCCAGGGGACTGACCTGTTTATTGATTGCCCAACGGATTTCCTCGATTATCGATGCAGATAAAATCATTGTCCTCGACCAGGGGGAAGTGGCTGGTATTGGCACCCATCAAGATCTGATCAAGGATTGTCAGGTATATCAAGAAATCTATCGCTCACAAATGGGCAGGGAGGGTCTGCAAAATGGCAAATAACACGAATCAACCGCAAAGAACCCTCCCTCCTGGTCCACCGCCGCTTAGGCCTGGTGGAGGTGCCCACCACCGCGGTCCGGTGGTTAAGCCAAAAAACTTTAAAGGTACCTTAAAACGCCTTTGGGACTATTTTGGCCGCGAAAAGGGAATGCTTTCCCTCATTTTCTTGTTTATCACAGTTGATGCAGCTTTAATGCTGCTTAACCCTTTTCTCATCGGTAAAGCCATCGATGCCATGACCCTAAAGTCTGGGAAGGTGGATTTCAGTTTTCTTGAGGTCATGATTGTCGTTCTTATCAGCGCCTATGTCGGCGATGCCGTCCTCACCTTCTTGCAGGGCTGGCTGATGGCTGGGGTAGCCCAACGGATAGTCAAACGATTACGAGCATCCCTTTTTCAAAAACTGCAAAAGCTCCCTGTTGCCTTCTTTGATTCTCGGACACATGGGGAACTGATGAGCAGGCTCTCAAATGATGTTGATAATATCAGCAATACGATATCCCAATCGACGACACAGTTAATGTCCGGTGTCATTATCATCGCCGGCTCGCTGATCATGATGTTAATACTGAGCCCGATTCTCACGCTGGCCAGCCTGATTACCGTGCCGCTTGTCTTTTTGCTAACAAAAACGATTGCCAAAAGAACGGGCGTCTTGTTTAAAAACCAGCAGGTTCAGCTGGGAAAATTAAATGGACATATTGAGGAATCGATTTCCGGCATTGAGGTTGTTAAAGCGTTTAATCACGAGGAAAAAGTCATTGAGGAATTTGAAAAGGTTAATGCCAAGCTTCGCGAGGTTGGCCTCAAGGCGCAGATTTGGTCCGGTTTCTTAATGCCGATTATGAACGTCATCAATAACCTTGGCTTTGCGGTCGTCGCTATTGTCGGCGGCATCTTAGCTGTCAAAGGGCATATCACGGTTGGAGCGATCGCCAGCTTCATCACCTATTCAAGACAGTTTGTCCGGCCGCTCAATGATCTGGCCAATATTTTTAACATTCTTCAATCAGGTGTCGCCGGAGCAGAGCGGGTCTTTGAAGTCATTGATGAAGAGGAGGAACCTGCTGATTCTCCTGGCGCTGTGCCGCTTAAGAATCCGAAAGGCCATGTTGTATTTGAAAATGTCAGCTTTGGGTACCGCCCTGATGTGCCAATTTTAAAAAACGTCAGCTTTGAGGCGGCGGCAGGAACCAGCACGGCTCTGATTGGTCCGACCGGTGCTGGAAAAACGACCATTGTTAATCTTTTGACAAGATTTTATGATGTGACAGGGGGCCGGATCCTTCTGGATGGCCGCGATATTCGCGACTACACAAGGGACAGCCTGCGGCGCAGCTTTGGCTTTGTGCTCCAAGATACCTATCTTTTTTCGGGGACAATCAAAGAAAATATCATGTACGGAAATCCAGCCGCGACGCAGGAAGAAGTGGAAACGGCGGCACGGATGGCAGGTGCCGAGGGCTTTATCAAACGTCTGCCCAAGCAATATGACACCCTCCTATCGGAAAACGGCGGTAACCTCAGTCAGGGAGAACGCCAGCTGCTGGCCATTGCTAGGGTTATTTTGGCACGACCATCGCTGCTGATTTTGGATGAAGCGACGAGCAGCATTGATACAAGAACGGAACTGCACATTCAGCGGGCATTGTTATCTTTGATGGAGAATCGCACCAGTTTTATTATCGCCCACCGCCTCAACACTATTCGTGATGCTGATGCCATCATGGTCATTGACCACGGGGAAATCGTAGAAACAGGCAGCCACGAGGAACTGATGGCGAAAAAAGAGAGATATTTTACCTTGTTCTCAAATCAATTTAAAAATGCGGAAGCCAATGAAGCGTAGCTCTGAGAAAATTTCAAACTGAGATTTTCTCTTTTTTTTGCTGACTGGTGTAAAGACATCTGTTAGAATTATGTCAGGACAGGGACTTAACAGTTCTTTCTTAAAAAGAAACGTATTGGGGAATAATATCAGAAACTCTGAAAATAGAGGGGGGCTTATGGTGGCTAACACAAATAGTGTTTCTGGCAGTGATTTTATTAAGATGAAATCAGGAAAGAAACGGGAATTATCAAACACGAAACTGCTCGGTATTGCCGGGATGGGCTGGATGTTTGATGCCATGGATGTAGGGATGCTTTCCTTCATAATTGCGGCATTGGCGGCAGAATGGAGTTTATCTCCCGGGCAAATGGGCTGGATTGGCAGCATCAACTCGATTGGTATGGCAGTTGGCGCACTTATTTTTGGCTTAATGGCTGATCGAATCGGGCGGAAAAATGTTTTTATCATTACCTTATTATTATTTTCGATAGGAAGCGGTGCATCGGCATTTGCAGGCTCCTTGACTGTCTTTTTAATTTTCCGGTTCTTAGTTGGAATGGGCTTAGGAGGGGAGCTGCCGGTTGCTTCAACGCTTGTCTCCGAAAGTGTCCCGGCTGAAAAACGCGGCCGGATCGTTGTTCTATTGGAAAGTTTTTGGGCAGGCGGTTGGCTGATTGCGGCGGTCATTTCCTATTTCGTCATCCCATCGATTGGCTGGCAGGCCGCGTTGCTAATCAGTGCGATTCCTGCCCTATATGCCTTATATTTGCGGATAGGGCTTCCTGACTCACCACGTTTTGCAGCAGTTAAAACGAAGGACAAGAGCTCCGTCCTCCATAACCTCACGCAGCTTTGGTCAAAAGAGTATAGCAGACAGACAGCGATGCTTTGGGTTGTTTGGTTCTGTGTCGTGTTCTCTTATTACGGCATGTTCCTATGGCTGCCGAGTGTCATGGTGATGAAGGGCTTCAGTTTGATTAAAAGCTTCGAGTATGTGTTGATTATGACGCTAGCTCAATTGCCAGGTTATTTTACAGCGGCGTGGTGCATTGAAAGGTTTGGCCGGAAGTTTGTCTTGGTTGTCTACCTAACCGGAACGGCTGCCAGCGCTTATTTCTTTGGAACCGCAGACTCTACGGCACTGTTAATGACAGCGGGAATTCTGTTATCATTTTTCAACCTTGGCGCTTGGGGCGGGCTCTACGCCTATACCCCGGAGCAGTATCCAACGGTAATCCGCGGTACGGGTGCCGGAATGGCTGCTGCCATCGGCCGTATCGGCGGTGTCCTCGGCCCATTATTGGTTGGCTACTTAGTGGCTCAAAAATATTCTGTCTCGACCATTTTTACAATCTTTTGTATATCCGTTTTAATTGGTGCTTTGGCAGTGTTTCTGTTGGGAAAAGAAACGAAAAAACAAGAATTGGTATAATGATTTATTGGAGGACCCTTTTTCAAGGGTCTTTTATTTCTGGAAAATCGAGGAAGTTATCCATATTTAGACAAAATAATTTAAAAATAGTTTGCTTTTTAAAGTAAAAACAAATACTGTTCTGCTTTAGCGGAATAACGCATAAAAACGCCCAGAAATCAGCATTTTTTATTATTTTCAAAATTATTTTAAAATAGTGGATACAGGTACTAGACGAACCCATAATTATTATGTACAATGTTTTCAGAATATTATATGTTTTGGGAAGAATTGCGCAACGGTTTAGGAAACTTTTAAAAACAGGGGGTAATTTCGTGAGAAAAAGAAAATTAGCAGGCGTGTTTGCTTCATTTATGCTAGCTGCAGGCGTAATGGCCGGCTGTGGATCATCCACATCCACTAGTTCAGGCGGCGGGGATGAAAAGGGCGGTGAAATCAAAATCGGTGCCAACCTTGAGCTTTCCGGCGGGGTAGCATCCTATGGCCAGTCCATTAAAGAGGGTATTGACCTGGCGCTTGAAGAAATTAATAAAGAGGGAATTGACGGCAAGAAATTGAAGCTGGTTGTCGTTGATAATAAGTCTGAAGCACCTGAAGCGATTAATGGTGCGACAAAGCTGATCAGCCAAGACAAGGTTTCAGCCATTATCGGGGCAGCAACAAGCGGAAATACAAAAGCACAGATTGAAATTGCGCAAAGCAACAATGTTCCAATCATCACGCCGACTGGTACGGCTGCTGACGTAACGGTTAAAGACGGCAAATTAAATGATTTTGTCTTCCGTACCTGCTTCATTGATCCATTCCAGGGTACTGTCGCAGCAAACTTTGCAGCTAAAGAATTAAAGGTTAAAACTGCTGCTGTATTCATTGACAGCTCAAGTGACTACTCTAAAGGCTTGGCAGCATCTTTTAAAGAAAAGTTTGAAAAAGAAGGCGGCAAGGTTGTCACTCAAGAAGCATATGTGGCGAAGGATACAGACTTCCATGCCCAATTAACGAATATTAAAGGGAAAAACCCAGAGTTCGTCTTTGTCCCTGGCTATTATGAAGAGGTTGGTTTAATTGTCAAGCAGGCTCGTGAAGTAGGTCTTGACGCTCCAATGATGGGTGCTGACGGCTGGGATTCTCCTAAACTAGTAGAACTTGCCGGCAAGGATGCTTTGAATAACACCTTTATTACAAACCACTATTCTTCTGGTGACTCCGACCAAAAGGTTCAAGAGTTTGTAAAAGCCTTTAAAGCAAAATACAAGGACAAATCTCCAGATGCTTTCAATGCTTTAGGTTATGATTCTGCTTATTTCCTTGCTGATGCCATCAAACGTGCTGGCGGCGGCGATTCTAAGAAAATTCAAAAGGCTCTTGCAGAAACAAGTGGCCTTGAACTAGTAACAGGGCAAATGAAACTAGATAAAGATCACAACCCAATCAAATCCGCTGTTATCTTAGAGTACAAAGACGGCGAACAAACATTTAAAACAAAGGTTAATCCGTAATTAATTTTATAATAGTCAAATGAATAGGGAGCATGTCCATGTTCCCTATTCCAATTTATAAGGATTAGGAGAAATTTCCTATTCCCACTGGAAGGAGTTGCGACATGGAACAACTAATACAGCAGCTAGTCAACGGCATTTCATTGGGAAGTATTTACGCATTGATTGCCCTTGGGTACACAATGGTATATGGTATCGTCAAGTTAATCAACTTCGCACATGGGGACGTCTTCATGGTCGGCGCTTTTATCGGTTTTTACTCTATTACTGTTCTCCATTTAGGATTTTTCCCGGCATTATTGATTTCAATGGTGGCCTGCGCAATTTTCGGCGTATTGATTGAGCGGATTGCCTACAAGCCGCTTCGGAATGCAACAAGGATTGCGGCATTGATTACCGCTATCGGAGTTTCGCTTTTCATTGAATATGGCACCATCTATATCCGCGGCGCCCAGCC
Organism: Neobacillus sp. PVCKKU3; assembly: GCF_058323225.1. Lineage (NCBI taxonomy): Bacteria > Bacillati > Bacillota > Bacilli > Caryophanales > Bacillaceae > Neobacillus > Neobacillus sp. PVCKKU3. The sequence goes on along the minus strand of NZ_JBLVQN010000003.1, from coordinate 136,446 downwards.
GGAAGCCTATCCAGGCAATATCGTTCCATTGAAAAGCCTGGAGGTCTTCGGTGTTAAGATTAGCGGTCAGTCCATTCTAATTTTGGCCGTTTCCCTTTGTTTAATGATTATTCTTCAATTTATTGTTCATAAAACTAAGATTGGTAAGGCGATGCGCGCTGTTTCCCATGACCAGGATGCGGCCAAATTGATGGGAATTAACGTCAATAACACGATCTCTGCCACCTTTGCAATCGGATCTGCCCTTGCCGGTGCAGCCGGAGTGGTATTTGGAATGTACTATACAAAAATTGAGCCATTGATGGGAATCATTCCGGGTCTGAAGGCTTTCGTTGCCGCTGTTCTAGGGGGAATTGGAATTATCCCTGGGGCAATGGCCGGAGGATTATTATTGGGTGTCATTGAAGCCCTTGTCAGCGCGGCTGGAGGCTCGCTATTCCGTGACGCTGTAGCCTTTGTCGTGTTAATTCTAATTTTAATTTTCCGCCCTGCTGGTCTTTTTGGCAAAAACGTCAGGGAAAAGGTCTAGGGGGTGCTTGGTGAGATGAAAAAGTTAAATAACGCAAAAGGCTTTTGGGGTTCCATTATATTAGCGGTTATTTTTGCCGTTGTCGTCCAATTCCTGATTAATGGCGGTACGTTAAACCCCTTTTATGTAAATGCTCTATTTTCAATCGGCATTAATATCATCCTTGCCGCTTCGCTTCATCTGATCATCGGTATTACCGGGCAGTTTTCGATCGGCCATTCCGGTTTCCTTGCCGTGGGGGCATATGTTTCAGCCATTATCACAATGAAATTGGGATTGCCCTTCCCTGTCGCGATTTTGGCTGCCGGTGCGGCCGCTGCTGTTGCCGGTTTAGTGATCGGGGTTCCTACCCTTAGGCTCCGAGGCGACTACCTTGCCATCGCTACTCTAGGTTTTGCGGAAATCATGCGAATTGTCTTCTTGAATATTGATTATGTTGGCGGCGCTTCCGGGATGACGGTCTCGCACCTGATTACCTGGCCATGGCTGATTGCCTGTGTGGTCATCACCATTGTCGTCATTGTCAACTTTACGAATTCTACCCACGGCCGAGCCTGCATTTCGATTCGCGAAAACGAAATCGCTGCCGATGCGATGGGGATTAATACAACTTATTATAAAGTAATGGCGTTTATCATTGGTGCCTTTTTTGCCGGCGTGGCAGGTGCCTTGCATGCCCATAACTTTTACATTATCCAGCCGACCAACTTTGGCTTCTTAAAATCCTTTGATATTTTGATCTTTGTTGTGCTGGGCGGACTTGGCAGTATGTCCGGTTCCGTGCTTGCAGCGATTTTATTAACGATCATTTCAACATTCTTAGCCAATTATCCGGAAGTCCGGATGGTGATCTACAGCCTTGTGCTAATTGCGATGATGCTGTTCCGTCCGCAAGGATTAATGGGAACAAAGGAAATTACGTCTTTCTTCAAGCTGGGAAAATCCGGGCAAGGAGGGCCTCATGATGCGAACAAAAACACAGTTGCTTAAAGTAGAGAACGCAGGTATCCGATTTGGCGGTTTAAAGGCTGTATCCGGGGTCAACCTAGAGCTTTTGCAGGGAGAACTCGTCGGACTGATCGGGCCAAATGGTGCCGGCAAGACGACCTTCTTCAACCTGTTAACAGGTGTTTATGTTCCAACCGAGGGATCGATTTCTTTGGCCGGTGAAAAATTAAACGGGCATGCGCCTTATAAGATTACCAAAAAAGGAATCAGCCGTACCTTCCAAAACATCCGCTTGTTTGGAGAATTATCGGTGCTCGATAATGTTAAGGTTGCCTATCATTCGCTTGCGAAGCATTCCATTCTCAGTTCAATCTTCCGCCTTCCATCTCATTTTTCCGGTGAAAGGGAAATGGAAGAAAAGGCAATTGAGTTTTTAAAAATCTTTAAGCTTGATAATGTCCAGCATGAAATGGCGAAGAACCTGCCATACGGGCAGCAGCGCCGCTTGGAAATTGCCCGGGCATTAGCAGCAAATCCTAAGCTGTTGCTTTTGGACGAGCCGGCAGCAGGGATGAATCCGCAGGAAACTGATGAACTGATGAACCTGATTGCGTTAATCCGCGAAAAATTCTCGTTAACCATTCTTTTAATCGAGCACGATATGAATCTTGTCATGGGTGTTTGTGAAAGAATCTATGTTCTGGACCATGGACAGCTAATTGCCGATGGTACACCGGAAGAAATCCGTAACAATCCAAAAGTCATCGAAGCGTACCTTGGCGAGGAGGTCTCTTAGTATGCTTAAAGTCAACGATATTAATGTCTATTACGGAAATATCCATGCATTAAAAGGAGTATCCCTCGATATTAACCAGGGTGAAATTGTGACGCTGATTGGTGCGAATGGTGCCGGTAAAAGTACGCTATTAAAGACCCTTTCCGGGCTTTTGAGGCCGAAGAATGGCGAGATTGTGTTTGAAGGCGAACATGTTGCCGGAAAGGTGCCGCAATTGATTGTGAAGCGCGGGATCTCCCAGGTTCCAGAGGGCCGCCGAGTATTTGCCAATATGTCAGTTGAGGAAAATTTGGAGCTTGGCGCCTATTTGCGTAAGGATAGGAAGGGTATTCAGGAGGATTTTGAAAAAATCTATCAGCTCTTTCCGCGCCTGCTGGAGCGCAAAAAGCAGCTGTCTGGTACACTTTCAGGCGGTGAGCAGCAGATGCTCGCAATGGGCCGGGCGCTGATGGCACGACCTAGGCTGCTTTTATTGGACGAGCCTTCCATGGGTCTTGCACCGCTGCTGGTCAAAACAATCTTCCAGATTATTGAGGAAATCAATAAAACGGGAACAACGATCCTGCTGGTTGAACAGAATGCGAACATGGCGTTATCCATCGCTGACCGCGCCTACGTCATTGAAACAGGAAAAATAGTCGCCTCTGGTTTAGCTGAAGAACTCAGTGCCAGTGACCAAATTAGAAAAGCCTACCTCGGTGGGCATTAAAAAAGGTATCGGAGTGAACTCCGGTACCTTTAAATTTTTTGCTGGTCGGAATCAAGTGTAAATTGAAAACGATGTTTCGGCTGGAATGAGTGCTTGATTTTGCTTTTGTATTCGACATACAATTGCTCGAGCCCCACTAACGCAAGCGAGAAGAAATTAGCATAATTCTTCTGGACCTCCCACTTTAGCTCGTTCTTGCCGCAAATGCTGTAATAGTTTAGTTCCTCAATTTCTTTGGCAAGCTTAGCCAGCTCTTTAGTTTGTTTTTCTGTCGGAAGGGCTAGAATTTGGTCGATTTTTTCAATATAGGCCCTCGACTTTTCAATTTTCCCTTTAATATCCTGGAAGCCGGCTAAATCAATTAGCTGGTATTTTAATTTGAATTCGTTCAGCCGTTGTGCGGCCTCATAGGTGGCCCCAACGATTGTCTCACGCGTCATATCCTTCGTTTCGTAGCTGAGCATATGCTTCCAGGACGGCTGGGTGATGGCCTTGCGATGGTCTTCGAGTGTCTGGCACAATTTTTTATAGCCATGGATTTCCGGGTGCTCAAACGCCGGGCTCGCCGGATCCAAAAATGGTGCGAGCGGGGCAACGAAGTAAAAGATTCTTGGGTCCTTCCCGCAGGCCAGGTGGATGGTTTCACAAAATTCAATGTTTTCGACAGCACTTTCATACGTCTGTCCAGGGATTCCAACCATAAAGAACAGGTCAAATTTTTTACAGCCATTTTTGAGAGCGAACTGCAGTGTTTCGATCACCTTTTCATTTGAGCAGCTGAATTTCCCGTTATATTTCCTGATTTTTTCTTCATGGGTTTCAAGGGTAATTTCAATGCTGTAATGAGGCACGCTTTCATTCATCAGCCGGAAAAATTCTTCATCCGCATATTGAAATAACTCAAAGACGATTTCGTTTTTCAGCTTCAATTTTTTCAAACGGCAAAAAAATTCCTCAACATATTCTTGTCCACCCTGTCTTAGATCATGGAGGATAAAAATCGGCGCCCGGCTGAACCGGGAAATAAATTGAATATCCTCGACGAGCTTTTTCGGTGACCGCAATGCTAGCGTATGACGGTTGCAGTTTTGCCCATAAGCCTCTCTTGATCCGCCGCAAATCAAACAGTTCTGTGTGCAGCCGCGTGCGGTCAGCAGTGCGGTGTTCGGGTATTGAAGCCAGCCGTTGTATGGCAGCGGATCGAGGAAATTTCGGTATTTGAAAACGGAACGAATGGTGTAGCGGTAACCGGGAACATCAATATCATCGAGATCCTTTGGCACGTACGTTAACGGATTATAGCCAGTCTCGGTGCCCTTTTTCCACGTTAAATTAGGGATATCTGCAAAATGCGTATTTCCAGTCTCCAGCTTATTCATCAACAGCAGCATCAGCTTTTCTGTCGAGTCCCCGCGCATCACGAAATCAATAAATGGATATTGGATTAGCTCCTTGTGATAATACGTGGCCGACAATCCGCCAAAAATAATCGGGGTGTCCGGATGAAGCTGCTTGACAATTTTCGCTAGCTCAATACTGCCGTGGGCATGTGGCAGCCAGTGCAGATCAATGCCAAACGCACTTGCCCTGATCGATTTTAATTTTTTTTCGACATCAAAGTTTGGGTTCATGAGCATTCGGTTGGCGATATTGATGATTTTGACGCGAAGTCCATAACGCTCCAAATAGTCGGCGATGCTGGTCAGGCCGATGGGGTACATTTCAAACACGGGCGAGGATGGAACAACATCACTGATCGGTCCGGCAAGCAAAGGATTTTTTCGGAAATCGTAAACACTTGGAGCATGCAGCAGTACTAAATCGTATTTCATGGGAAACACCTCTTTGATTTGTAGTGTAATAAGTCCTTTTGGGGTATATATATAAATGTTTTTTCAAGAAAGGATTTGTGAGGGAATTCACAAGGTTTTTTAATGTTATGATCGCTGTTTACTTTAGTTTACTATAATAGTTGTTGGCTAGAGTGACAATCAGGTGACAAATTTTGGGTGATTTTGTGCCGGAATTACTACGAAGGTAGTAGGCAAGAATAATCCTTTAGCCAAATAGAAAACGCATAGCGGTTTATGACATAATAGTGGATATCAAACCATTATGGTTTGCGAGGGACCCAGTCCGGTTAGTGTGTTCATTAGACCGGGTTGGGTCCTTATTTTTTGCGGACATTTGGCGGGTAGGCATTCATATTGTTTTCAAGCTATAAATACATTAAACTGGAATAAACAGAAAATTAAGTAAATCGTCACAGAATTTGGAGGGGAAGCTTTGGGAGATATCGGCATTTTGCAAAAAAAAGAGCAGCTATCAAGGCAATTCCTACTATTTATCTCTGTCGTTGGAGTGTTTATTTATTTTCAATTTGGCTTGTTTCATTTAATGGTACCGCGCGAGCCAATTATTTTGACACTGCTGGTGTTGTTTCTCTTTATTGTGGAGCTATATCCTGTTCCGGTCTGGAAAGGCCATATTACCATCTCTTTTCCACTGGTGTATGCCATATATCTCATGGATGGATTAGCCTATACAATTGTTTTTTATGGGATTATCATTGCAGCAACCAACATAATGAATAGGAGACCGCTCCGAATTATTTTCTTTAATCCGTCCATGCAGGTCATTAGCTTTTTTATTGCCCATCTGCTTTGCCAGTGGCTGTATACGCAGATGCCGATCGAAGGGCTGCCAAGGGTCCTGCAGGGAATTATCCATTTTAATTTGCTTATCATCCCCTTTTATTTCATGAATAATCTCATTGTGGATCTTGTTTTTGCTATCAGGCCACAAACGTATAATCTGAAAATCTGGAAGATGAAAGCTCTCTTTGAGGTTTATAGTTTTCTTATTTCCTATGGTTATCTTGTTTTGTTGCATGTTTTGGGAAATCAAAGGCGGGGAACGATTGATGTTTTTTCATTTTTCTTCTTTTTTATCCCGTTAGTCTGTGTGGCTCTGCTAAGCTCGATTATTGCTAATTTAAAAAAGGAAAAGGCGAAGCTGAAAGCGTTGTTCAGCATTTCATCCGAGCTCAATAAAAAAATTGCGAGGTCTGATTGGTTAACTTTTTTAAAAGATAATCTTCAAGAATTTATCGATGTTGATGCATGGATTTTGTGGAAACGTCCACCGGAAGGCTGGTTGTTCCGATTTGCAGCCGGCCCTGTTAATGAAGATTTAACAATGTCGGCGGAAACGGCTGCTGCTCTTGATAAAATCACAAATTTGACCATTTACCATAATGCCAAAAGAGACCCAAGTCCTGCAGGGATCTTTTTTACAAAGGAAATAGGGACATTACTGTATGCTCCCTTAATTTTAGAAAATGAGCTGGTCGGGATGTTCGTCTTTGGCAGAAGCAGGACCAACAGCTTCGGGGAGGATGATATGCGTTCTGCCGCCACCCTTGCTAATCAGCTGGCTGTCCTGATTAAAACAAGATGGCTGTTTGCCGAGCAGGAGAAGCGGCTGATTTTAGAAGAAAGGAATCGGATTGCCCGGGATATCCATGATGGTGTGGCCCAGTCGCTCGCCGGCGCGATTATGAATCTTGAAACGGCGCAGCGGAAATTTGCGAAAATGCCGGACGATTCACTTCGGTTAATGGGCGAAAGCACCGAGAAGCTGAGGCGCAGCCTGAAAGAGGTGCGGGAATCCATCTATGCTTTAAGACCTTATCCGACTGAGCGGGTGGGGTTATTGTCGGCAATTTCTGCAAAAATTAATGCGGTCAAGCGGGAGCATAATCTGGATATCAATTTGGAGACAAGAGGTCCGGAATTCCACCTGAGCTCGATGGTTGAAAAAATTATTTTCGATATTTGTCAGGAAAGTGTGCAGAATGCCGTTAAACATGCAGAAGCCTCGAAAATTGACATTCTGTTAAGCTATCAAAAAGAAAATGTGCTTTTGAAGGTGAAGGATAATGGCAAGGGGTTTTCGCTTTTCCAGGCCATGATCAAGGCCCGGGAGCACCCGCATTTTGGAATATTACATATGAATGAATCGGCTGATAAAATTCAGGCCTCGCTGCAGGTAGACAGCCGCGAAGGAGCTGGAACAGAGATAACCTTAACGGTGCCAAGAATGGGGATTGAAGGGAGTGATTTGCGTGATCAAGCTTATGCTAGTCGATGATCATGCCGTTTTACGGGATGGGTTGAAAAATATTTTGGAAATGGAAACGGATATTGAGGTGATTGCGGAAGCCATCAATGGCAATGACGCAATTGAAAAGGTAAAAGAGACAATGCCGGATGTGATTTTGATGGATATTAACATTCCAGAGAAGAATGGCATTGAAGCAACGAGCATTATAAAAAAAATGTACCCTTCTATTAAAATTCTGATGCTGACGATGTTTGACCATGATGAGTACTTTATGTCGGCGATTCGCGAAGGGGCCGACGGTTATTTGCTGAAGGATGCCCCTTCCCAGCATGTGGTCGATGCAATTCGCGCGGTGGCAAACGGGCAGTCGGTCATCCACCCATCGATGACGAAGAAGTTTTTGGGCTTTTTCCAGCCGCCGGCTAAACCAGAGCCAGCTGAGGAAGAAAAGTCTGCGGATTCGACGCTGACTGAGCGGGAGAAGGATGTGCTTCTCTGCTTGGTCAAGGGCATGAATAACAAGGAAATCGCCCAAACACTGTTCATCAGTGACAAAACGGTCAAAATCCACGTGTCTAACATATTCAAAAAACTCGGCGTCAAAAGCCGGTCCCAGGTTGTCATTTATGCTGTACAGAATCAGCTTGTGCCGTTGACTTAGGAGTGACTTAAATAGTTTCTGAGAACCAAGCCGTGGGGCTTGGTTTTCTTTTGTAAGTGTAGGTGTGTCCATCCCGGAAAGACAAATGTCTTTTTGCGGTGCCTGACACCCTTTTCTTTGTATCTGCTATTTCTAACGGACTAATAAATATTACTTAAGTAGGAAGGGAAAATAGTACTTCTATTTAGTTGAAATAGACCCTTTGCTGAATAGTGTTTTGGTCCGGTTTCTTAGACAATGGACTCATACTTTAGCAGAAAAGGGGAATGGGTTGTGAAAAGGTGGTTTTCGGGTTTATTAACTCTTATCATTCTTTTGTCATTAGTTATACCAAATTTACCGGCAGCGAAGGCCGATACAACATCCGCTGTACTTGACCTCCAGCTGGTAAAGGCACTGGCCACAGCAGTTGAACCGCTTCAGGTTATCGTTACGTTTGATGGCCAAGGAGCGCCGACAGAGGACAATCTTACTCTATTAAAAACTTTGGGGATTTCTAAGGGCATTTCATTGAAGTCTCTGCCGATTACGGGAATTCTTGCAACAAAGGATCAGATTAATAAACTGGCGGAGCAGCCAGGTGTAAAATCTATCTATTTAAATCGGAAACTGGAATATTATAATGCCGATGCAACGGCATTAACAGGCGTGGATAAGGCGCGCACAGATGCGGCGATGCAAAAAGCAAACGGCGGCATGCCGGTAACTGGCAAAGGTGTCGGAGTTGTCATTAACGACAGCGGTGTCGATGGAACCCACAAGGATATCGAGTTTGGCAGCCATCTTGTGCAGAACGTTATGGCCAGCATTAATTTGGCTAGCCTTGCACCAGGAATACTTCCCATCACTTATGCTGAAAATGTGCCGAACACGGATTCCAACTCCGGGCACGGAACCCATGTAGCCGGTACAGTCGGCGGAACTGGAGCCATGTCCAGTGGAAAATATGAAGGCGTTGCCCCTGGTGCCAATTTAATTGGTTATGGTTCAGGTGCTGCATTGTTTGTCCTTGACGGACTAGGCGGCTTTGACTACGCCATTACCCACCAATTTGACTACAATATTCGCGTCATTACTAACTCCTGGGGTTCATCAGGGGACTTTGATCCCAATGATCCTATTAATATAGCTTCTAAAGCGGCTCATGACCGCGGCATCACTGTATTATTTGCAGCCGGAAATGAAGGCCCGGGCGAAAACACACACAACCCATATGCGAAAGCCCCTTGGGTGATCTCGGTTGCAGCTGGTGAAAAAGATGGTTCTTTAGCGGATTTCTCGTCCAGAGGAACAAAGGGTGTCGGAGGAACATTTGAAATGGACGGCGAAACCTATACATGGAAGGATGAGCCGACGATTACCGCCCCTGGGGTAGATATTATCTCGACTAGAGTGCTGGCGCCTGTATCTTCACTGGCGATTCAGGATGACGCTGCAGCCATTGAGCCTGCCTATCTGCCATACTATACGATGATGAGCGGCACCTCGATGGCAACACCGCACGTTGCCGGTATCACGGCCCTTTTGTTAGAGGCAGACCCAACCCTGTCTCCGGATGAAATCAAACAGGTATTGCAGAATACGGCTACGAATATGCCGGGCTATGAAACATGGGAAGTCGGCGCCGGCTATGTGAATGCTTACGATGCACTGGATGCTGTTATGTTTAATAAAACTTATGGGAAAACATTGAATGCCGGACAAAAATTTAATAGCTATGTCAACTCGACAGTTGATCGATCAGAGTTTACTGTTGACTATAATCCTGTCCTTGCCGAATCCAATATGTATTCCTTTACGGTTGCAGAGGGAGTATCCAATGTATCGGCCAGAATAGATGCCTACGGGTTATTGGGGCAGACCGGGAACCCAGTTAATTTGATGTTAATCTCTCCAGACGGTACGGAATATAGCTCGGGGGTTAGCTTATTGTTCCCGCTTTATCCAGATCGCACGGTGGCCGTGAATTCACCTAAAGCAGGTGAATGGAAGGTAAAAATTGAAGGGCTTCACGGCGATCCTTCTAATCCGCTTGGGATTGGTCTTCCGGAAACCATTACCGGAATGATCTCCACGACAAAAGTCAACGGCTTTTTCGGCCTAAACGATATCACGGGCGATCCTGCTGCTTCCGCTATCCAAATGGCAGTCAGTGAAAGACTTGTTGACGGTTATGTGGACGGCACCTTCAAGCCGAAGCAAAACCTTTTGCGTAAAGAATTGGCCCGCTTCCTCGTAATGGGCGTGGGCATCCGCCAAAGCCAGGCACCTATGTTGAAGGATGTTGCTACGGGTGATGTTCCATTTGTCAAAGCAGTTGTCGCCAAGGGCGCAGCCATTCGCGACGGCGTTTGGGTGCAGGGCGGCGTCATGCAGCCTGATGCGAACGGCAATTTTAATCCAAACGGTGAGGTCAACCGCGCGGAACTGGCTTATACCCTTGTCCAAGCGCTTGGTCTGGAAAAACAAGCCAAGGAATTCGCCGGGGATGTAACGGTTCAATACAAGGATGAGCGGATTAAACTTAAGGATGATGCTTCCATTCCGGCTTCCCTCAAAGGGTATGTGCAAGTGGCCCTCGACCTGAACATCCTAAATGCTACTTTTACGGTAAAACAAGGACCGTATGATTTAGTGCCGAATGTTGAAGCCAGCTTTGAGCCGGCGAAAAAAGTAACCAGAGGCGATTACGCAGTCGCTGTAACGCGCTACTTCCAGGCGTGGCTGCAATAGTTTTTGTAAGGAGAGAGCTTGTGCTAAGATGCAGGTTCTCTTTTTTTTTGAAAAATTCCGGTTGGAAAGTAAAGTGGTATATTTGGAAAGTATTTTATAAGATGTGAAAAGTAAATCTGAAATATATGTAAGTATTTAAAAAGAAAGGAAAGTAAATCGAGCAAAAGTGTAAGTATTTCCAAAAGGCTGGATAACGAAGACCTGTTTTTTAAAAATTTACCTCTTTTTTTGCTAAAATAGAGGAAAAATCAGAAGGATGATTAGAATGGCACAGGCCAAAACCAATGCAATGCGCATTTTGGACGCGAAGAAGATACATTATGAGGTGCTTACATACGAAAATAAGGATGGAAAAATTGATGGGGTGTCGGTTGCTGGGAAAATTGGCAGGTATCTGAAAGAGGTCTATAAGACACTCGTCACGCAAGGGGCAAGCAAAAACCTGTATGTGTTCGTTATTCCTGTTGCCGAGGAATTAAACCTGAAAAAGGCGGCTAAAGCGGCCGGGGAGAAGAGTGTCGAAATGATTCCGGTGAAGGATATCCAAAAATGGACCGGCTATATCCGCGGAGGCTGCTCGCCCGTCGGCATGAAAAAGCAATACCGGACCTTCATCGACCAAAGCTGCTCAGAAAATGACGCAATCGTCGTCAGTGCCGGCAAAATCGGCATGCAAATCGTACTCACGCCCAACCAATTAAAAGAAATCACCAATGCCGAGTTGGCAGATGTAATAAAGTAAACTTCCCGTTTTAAACATTCCTTTTTGTAACATTGTTGATTGGAGCGGAAATCAACACCCCATATAAAAAAAATCAGTTTTTCGCATAGGCATTCACCTATAAACAACAAAAGCATAAGATATGGTGAACTTAATCTTTGTGATTGAAATTGCCTAATGGCAATGTTGATTTTTAAAAAGGGAGTGTTAATGAATGGCAGGGAAAATTAAAAACTATTTTGCCGGCGGTAACACAGCCAGGGGATTTCATAATTTGTACGATTCCAACCTGCAGGGACTTGACCGTTTGTTTATCTTAAAAGGCGGGCCTGGTACGGGCAAATCGTCGCTCATGAAAAAAATTGGCCAGGAATGGGTGGAAAAAGGCTATGACATCGAGCTGCTCCACTGTTCATCTGATAATAACTCCATTGATGGAGTGATAATTCCGGCTTTAAAGGTGGGCATTGTTGACGGAACTGCTCCGCACGTCATTGAGCCGAAAGCGCCGGGCGCGGTGGAAGAATATATTAATCTAGGCGAGGCGTGGGATGCCAAGGCGCTAAGTGCGCAAAAAAACACAATCAAAAAGCTGACCAACCAAATTAGTGAGTCCTTTGCGACAGCCTACGCTACTTTTAAAGAAGCACTTGAAATTCATGATGATTGGGAAAAAATCTATATAAACAGCATGAACTTCCAAAAAGCGGATCAATTAACCAAAAAGCTGATTGAAACTTTCTTTGGAAAAATGAGGTTAAGCAAACAAGCCGATGTCCGCCATCGTTTTCTTGGGGCTGCCACACCAAAAGGCGCAGTTGATTTTGTCCCTAATTTAACGGAAGACATTCAAAAACGCTATTTTATTAAGGGCCGGCCAGGTTCTGGCAAGTCCACGATGCTTAAAAAGCTGGCTGCTGCAGCAGAGGAGCGCGGCGTCGATGTAGAAATCTATCATTGCGGCTTTGACCCGCATAGCCTCGATATGTGTATTTTTAGAGAGCTGGGGATTGCCATTTTCGACAGCACCGCACCGCACGAGTACTTCCCAAGCCGCGACGGTGATGAAATCATTGATATGTATGAAATTTTAATCGAGCAGGGAACAGATGAGATCTTTGCCGATTTTATCAGCAAAATTTCCACCAAGTATAGAAACAAGATGACAGAGGCAACAAGCTGGCTCGCCAAGGCAAAAAAGCTCCATGACGAACTTGAGGACATTTATATTGCCGCAATGGATTTTTCTGTGGTCGAAAAAATCCAAACTAAAATTGCTGCAGAAATCAATGCATTAGCTGGGGTAAACGCTTAGAACCAAGGGGGTTAATTCCCTTGGTTCTTTTTCTTGTTAGTGCTTAAAGCTGCGGGGGTCAGGTCCCAACTGTGTTAATTTGTTAACGACGGGGATCAGGCCCTATTTCCGTTATGGGTGTGGTTTTGCTTTGTTTTGCTCTTCTGGTCTTTGTTGCGTTTGTTTCCTTTGCTGTTGTCGCCGCTTACGAATTCGGCGGCGAATTCAGCTTCTGCATGACCTGCGCGTGGTGAATTTTGGTTTTGGCTGCCTTTATTATATTTTTTCGTCATTCATCATCCCTCCTTCTGCTCATGTTAGTTTGTCGTCAGTCTAACAGTTTATACAAGGGGTTTATCGCCAAAAATAGGATAAAAGAAAGGATGAATTTATTGAAGGAACAGATTGCGTTCTTAACCGAGTTGTTTGAGAAGAAGCGAAATGTAGAAAATGCAGGGCCGATGGAAAAATATATGAAAGGGCATTTTCCGTTTCTTGGCATAAAAAAACCTTTAAGAAGCGAGCTGGAAAAACAATTTTTTAAAGAAACCGGGATTTTGAAGGAGCCATTTAGTCAAGATTTTGTTTGGGGGTTGTGGGAAAAGGAAGAACGGGAATATCAGTATACCGCGCTTGTTTATATGGAAAAATTACTAAGCAAACTAGACAAGGACGACTTGCCATTCATGGAGCGCCTGATCATGACGAAATCCTGGTGGGACACGGTCGATGCGATTGCCCCAAAGCCGGTTGGAACAATTGCACAGGTCTTCCCTGAGGTAATCGAGGAGACCATAAACGGCTGGTCCGTCCATGAATACCTCTGGCTAAGAAGAGCGGCGATTCTTTTTCAATTGAGATATAAAGAAAAAACGGATGAGGAGCTGCTTTATCAATACATACGTGAGAACGCCTCAAGTAAGGAATTTTTTATCCAAAAAGCGATTGGCTGGGCGTTACGGGAATATTCGAAGACAAATCCTGATTCAGTCAAAAGGTTTATCAATACGCACCAATTACCGCCTCTAAGTGTACGTGAAGGCAGCAAGTACTTAAACTGAGCCAATTAGGAGAAAATACCAGTTGTTCATGGTAGAATGGCGATAATGAAAAGATGAAGGAGAACATCATGATGAAATGTATTGCGACAGATATGGATGGAACATTATTGAATTCTATGCAGGTTATTACCCAGGAAAATAAACAGGCGATCTTAAAGGCACAGGAAGCCGGAGTGGAAGTGGTGGTTGCTACCGGCAGATCCTATCAGGAGGCCACCTATGTATTAGATGCTGCTGGATTAAAATGTCCTGTTATATGCGTAAACGGTGCGGAGGTCCGCTCAAAAGAAGGTGAGATTATATCTGCTTCCCCTATATCAAAACAAATGGCCAAGGATGCTGCGGCGGTATTGTACGAAAAGGATATCTATTTCGAGGTATACACGAATAAGGGAGCTTTTTCCGTCGATACCGACAAGGCGGTTTCCATTCTCGTGGACATCGTGATGAGCGCCAATCCTGAGGCCGACCGGGACTATGTCGTTCATGCGGCGGGAGGAAGGATCAGAGATGGCTTGATTCATCCAATTGAAAATTATGAACTTCTTTTTGAAAGTGATGAGTATCAGATTTATAAGTTTTTAGTATTCTCCTTTGATTTGGACAAACTTGGCGATGCAGCCAGCGCTATTAAAGGGTTCGCTGAGCTTGAGGTCACGAAATCGGGCATTGAAAATATTGAAATTACCCATAAGAATGCGCAAAAAGGGATTGCCCTTGAGGCCTTCGTCAACGCAAAAGGGATAGATTTGTCAGAAACGATGGCGATTGGCGATAATTTTAATGACGTGTCAATGTTTGAAAAGGCTGGACGGGCAGTAGCAATGGGGAACGCCAGTCCGCATATTAAGTCGCTGTGTGATTGGATTACCGATACAAATGAAAATAGCGGTGTCGGAAAAGCGATACTGGAAGTTATATAAAAAGGAGGCTCTAAATGTACAAAGCGTGGTCCGTTTTGTTGGTCTTGATTTTGCTGCTTTCAGGCTGTTCTTTTTTTGAAAAAAAAGAGGAGGAGCAACCGGGCGATGAAGCCATTGTCCTTCTGCCTGATGTTGAGGTTGTCGCTGAAAATTTATCTGTCCCATGGTCAATTGATAAAGTGACTGGAACTTATTACATCAGTGAGCGCACAGGAAGCATTGCAAAAATCGAAAATGGCAACATGGAACGGCAGCGGGTGGTACTAAGGAAGCCGCTGGCCGAGGCGGCTGAAGCAGGGCTGCTTGGCTTTGTACTTGATCCTCAGTTTGCAGAAAATCATCAGGCCTACGCCTATTATACGTATTCGGAAGAGGGTCAGTTTAACAGGGTTGTTGTGTTAACTTGGAACGGTGCTGAATGGGTGGAGGGGCGGACTTTGTTGGACCGCATTCCGAGTGCGGCCTACCATCACGGCGGCAGGTTGAAAATAGGACCTGACGGCAAGCTTTATGTGACAACCGGCGATGCTACCGTTCCGGAATCAGCGCAAAATAGGAATTCTATTAATGGGAAAATATTGCGGATGAATTTGGACGGGTCTGTACCTGCCGATAATCCATTTCCAAATTCTTATGTATACAGTTACGGCCACCGGAATCCACAGGGGCTGGCTTGGGTTGGTGGGACGCTTTATGCAAGTGAACACGGGCAGTCCGCACATGATGAAGTTAACCTTATTAAGCCAGGGGCTAACTATGGCTGGCCGGTGATTGAGGGAACGAAGCGGAAGGCGGGGATGGTGACGCCGCTCTTTCAATCCGGGGATGAAACATGGGCGCCGTCCGGGATGGCTGCTTTTGACGGGAAGCTTTATGTGGCGGCCCTTCGCGGCAATGCGGTCCGCAAGTTTGACCTCGCGGCCGGCCGCACCACGGCGGTCATCACTGGACTGGGACGTATCCGCGATGTATACAACGACGGCGAATACCTCTACTTCGTCAGCAACAACACCGACGGGCGCGGCACCCCCGATGAAAAAGATGATAAACTATACCGGGTTTTGGTGAGGAATTTGAAATAAGTATGGGTAATGACTCGTTCATCTTAATGGATTCCCGTTGAATATGGAGGCTATAGCCATGACGATGTATGATGAAGACCATTTCAACTGATTCAAAAGCAGGTAATGTCCTTCATAGGTGTGATGAAGACCATTTCGAATGATTCTAGGTCTGTAAATGTCCTTCATAGGTGTGATGAAGACCATTTCGAATGATTCTAGGTCTGTAAATGTCCTTCATAAGCTTGATGAGGACCATTTCCAATGATTCCAGAACGAGTAATGTCCTTCATAAACAAAATGAAGGACATTTTTCATGATTCTCGCCCATGATTTGTCCTTCATAACGCATAGTGCCTGGCACCTTCTATAATATTTCGATTTTTAGCGAGTTAATCTGCGAGACTAGCAGGTCTTCATACTTCTTTTGGGCTTGGTAGTAAATCTCCTGGTTACCGGCTTTAGGATTTTCTTTTTTTGCTTGGTCAACTAAATCCTTTTGGACTTTTTGGGCAAGGACAATCTGTTTGTATTGCTGCTTTTCAACAGTCCAAAATTTTTCTTCACCATATTGCTTGATTAATGCTTGAGCTGATGGGAATTGTGCGTATTGTCCGCGTGCTTTTTCGACCGCCGCATCCACCTCGGCAGCCTCGGCCTTGTGACCTTTTTCCTCGGCCAGCATCGCCATCGAGCGGAGGCGGATAATCTGTGTTAATAGCTGGTTTTTGTCCTCAGCTAATTTCTCCTGAGAATCTAAAAAAGCCAATTCCTCGTCTAGTTGCGCCCCGCTGTAGTTCTTGCGGGCAGCCTCGCGGTTCATCTCAAGCTGGATCTGGTTGATCAATTTATAAAAAGCAACATCCTCATTGGTAATCCATTTTCCGTTCACCTTGGCTACGCCTTCAGGCTTTGCCACATTGATGGAAATCACTTTTTCAGACTTTTCCCCGTCTTTTTCCAAGTTGAAAACCGCTTCATATTTTCCGTTCATTGGAACCTTTACGTTAGCGGCGTAGGTGCCGTCCTTACTCTCGGCAAACTTTGCCTTCACGGTGCCGTGGTCCATGTTGGACATTGATAATTCAGCGGATATGGAAAGCCCTGTTACTGCCTTTCCGTTCTCCGTCACCTTGATTTCAAACGGCGACGCCTTCTCCTTTTGGAAATAAAGCTCCTTGGTTACGTCAATTTTATAATCAGGCCCCGAACTGCAGCCAGCCATGAAAGCCGCAAGGGCTATTATCATGACCAACAACAGCACCGCGGGCATAAACCTTTTCCTCATGATCCCAAACCTCCTAATTGATGTGTGTCTAAAAACTCTCCAACTGTATATTTTTCAATTTTCCCTTCATTTAAAAAAGCAACATGGGTGCAAACCTGGCGGATTTCATCCAGATGGTGAGACGAGAGCAGGATTGTTTTGTTCTTCAATCCCTTCAACACCTCCAATATTTCCTTCCGGCCCATCGGGTCAATCCCGCTTGTCGGCTCATCGAGAATTAGAATGCTCGACTCCTGATACAAGGTAATGGCCAGGCCCAGCCGTTGCAGCATCCCTTTGGAATACTTCTTTACCTGCTCACCGCGGTCATCCCAAAGCCGGACCGCCCGTAGCACCTCTTCCATCCGGCCAGCATCCGCCTTTCCTGAGACCGCCTCGGCAAAGAACGTCAGATTTTCAAGGCCGGTCAGCATCGGGTATAGCATGAATTTTTCTGGCAGGTAAGCAATCGCCTTTTTCCATTGGTTGTTTTTCTTGGAGACAATATGATCGTTAATGGTAATCTCGCCTTGCTTGACTGGCAAAAGCCCGAGCAAGCTATTAATCAGCGTCGATTTTCCGGCGCCATTGCGGCCGACAAGAGCACAGATTTCATATTGGCTGATTTCGAGATTGACAGAGTCCAACACTAGTTTCTTCCCAAATGATTGATTTAAATTAGCGACTTTAATCATTCGTAGCCCTCCTTGCGGTTAAACAATAGTGCACTCGAAAACGAGACGATGAGCCAAATCAGCAGATTCCCAAATAAAAAGAATACCGGCTTTGTCCACATGAACGCTTCCAACAGCCTCGACATGTGGCCGAAGGAGTATACACCCATGCCTGTTTCCAGAAACATCCGGATCGCCTGAAGCGGATTCAAAAAATAGACTAGTGAAAAGAATTTCACATTTTCATAGGTGACATCCGGCAAAAACGACAGCAGGATAAAGTCATGCAGGAAGAAAAAATAAAACCAGACAAAAATTGTGAAGCCGATAATCTGCATCCGCGAGCGGGCAAAACTACCGATTGCCGTCCCCATTTGCAAGAAGATCAGCACCATCACTAAAATACTAAAAAGAAAAATAAAATAGCTGCCAAAATCAAGCTGGAATTGGAACTTTAACAAAAGTGCATATAGTAGAAACCAGGCAAAAAGAGGCACCAGGACCACCATATAAAGCCCCATGTTTTTTCTCAGCAAAAAGCTGCCAAAGCTGTCCTGCTTCGTCAACAGCATGATTAAGGTCTTTTGTTCTTTTTCTTGAAAAATCGAAAACGCGCCGATAAATAAACATAATATCGGAATGAAATAAATAATTGTATCAAACAAATTGATTAGCAGAATATAAAAGCCTTTATCGAACGAAAGGTCAGCGGAACGGAACAAAATACTGATTGAAATCAGCACTATGATACTTAAGCTTAGCCATAGGCCTTTACCCCTTATATTTTCCTTCCATTCTTTCCAAATGTAATGCATAATCGCTGTCTCCCCTTTATCAAGACCAGCACGGCGGCAAGCGCAATCCCCAAACCAAAGAAAATGGCGAAAGTGGAATGTCCGTCTTTTTTAGACACGAGCGGGTGCGGGTCCTTAAACATAACTTCATCTTCATTAAGGCTTGCGTTGATTTTTTCATAGATGGAAATCGCCGGGCTTTTTAAAAAGAAATTCGTTAATTCTTGATCCTCAATCAACTGATGGAGGGCTGAACGGTAGGTTATCGGAAAATCCCCGATGCTGTCCTGGTTTAAATCGGTAAGCGGGAAGGCGGAGCCCCATTCGTTGCCTTTGCCCTTTTGGGTCCAGACATTGTGTTCACCTTTACCGCCAATCGTGACAGCAGGGATCGTATTTTCAGAGATTTGGTTTAAGGTAAAAATCTGGTCATTGGAACTGGTCCACAGCTCAATTCCGATTTGGTTGCGGATGATTTTATTATCTTTAATCAGATTTCGCGTTGCTTGGTCAATGTACAAGCCACGTTGGTTCATGTAGAATGTATTGTGTTCGATCTGGTTATCATTGGCCTGCATCAGCAATAAACCAAATGATTTGTTTCCATAGTTGACGATAAATTGATTGTCTGTAAGGGTAAGGCCATTGGAATTCATAATCGCGGCGCCGCCCTCATTCATCGTAAAGGTATTTCGTTTAAACGTATTCTCATCCGAGTACATGTAATGCAAGCCGTACCGGGTATTGCTGATGTTGTTGTCGAAGCTTTTATTATGGCTGGAATAATCAAAGAACATGCCGTCCCGGGTGCCATCAATTGTATTATGGGAAAGCAAATTGTTTTCGGCGTACCAAACATGGAGCCCGTTTCCCTGGGCAGCAATTTCACCTTTCCCAAGTCCCTTAATATTGTTATAGCGAACAATGTTGTGGTGGGCTTTGCTTAAATAAATACCGTGAAAGGAATGGCGGATGGTAATATGCTCAATCACGTTGTTATTGGTATAAACCTTAATGGCCGCATATTCCTCGGAAGAGTTGCGGTCCATGCTGCTGCCAGACACGGCAAGGTTTTTTAAACTGACATGAGCAGCTTTTACGGAAATTACGTTGCCTGTTCCGTCTCCTTTAATCACGGTGTTTTTGGAACCAATGATCGTTATCGGTTTCTTGATGACGATATTGCCCGTATAGGTTTGATTGTCAAGCTTCAATACCGCCCCCTCTTTCATGGAGTCGATTTTTGCCTGCAGATTATCGGCTGCCATCTTTCCCTCAGGTTCAAAAAACAACACTAGAGAAAAAACAAGAAACAGGAGCGCTACTTTTTTCATCTTTTTCGATCCTTCCATACCGGAATTAGTAACAAAATAAAGGCGGCAATCACGAAGTAAACGCCTGTACCTAAGATGCTATGGGTAGTAAAGTTTGCCACTGTGTTTTCACCGATTATCGGTGGAACAAATGGGTCCATATGGATCGGCGCTTTAGGGTCTAAATTGGTTCCATATTTTTTTAAGGCAGAATGGAGGTCCAATACGCCGGCAAGGCCGCCGATGACAAAAATGCTAATCAATCCGTAAAGAATTTTTTTATTGCGGAGGACGGCTGTAATCAGAGTGAGCAGTGCTAATCCGCTAATAACGTAAATCAGGTAACCCAATTCTGGGAAATTCTCTGCGCTGAAATTAGACATGCCAATATAGTGGTTAAGCCCGTTAATAATATCGATTTCGCCTTTCAACTTATTAGGGTAGACAATGATATTCAATCCCTCGGGATATTGCGGGGCATAAAACAGCATCTTCCACCATGGAAAAAATATTGATACAACCATTAATACGGCTGAAAGTCCAATGAGCAATGCCGAGGTAATCGATAATTTACTGCCTTTGTTACGACCATTCAAGTTAACCATTCCTTTTATGCTTAATAAGGCGGGGAGGCCGCCTCCCTTAGTGCCGGCCCCAGTAAAGAGGGACCGGACACTTTTCCTGAGACAGCCTCGCCCAAAAGTCGAAAGTATCTGGCTTTTTAAGTGAAGGCCTGTGCTTCGCGGTAATCCGTTAATTTTTTGGTTTAACCAGGAAGTAGCCGTTCATTTCTTGGTGCAGAGCCGAGCAGAAGTTTGTGCAATAAAGCGGGAAGGTACCCGCTTTATCGGCGGTAAACTCCATCGTATTGGTCTGGCCAGGCTGAACTTCCATGTTTAAGTCATAGCTGTTGATCGCAAAACCGTGGGTAATATCTTCATCGAAGTCGATATTCGTCAAATGGATGAAGACATGGTCACCTTGGTTCACCTCAATCACGTCAGGTCGTTTTGACTTACTGTCAAAGACGAATCTAGAGCGCATCGCAATTCCATACACATGGACTTCATTGCCGTTGCGGACAATTTTGGTGTCACTTTGTTTATAGACGGCATCCTTATTGTTTGGATCCTTCGGATAAACATTAATCGTTTTGATTTTGTCAGCTTTGATCATCTGTGCATAGTGCGGCTCAGGGTCAACCGGTGCTGATTGAACGACTTTCATTTTGCCGCTGATATCGATTAACTGCATTGATTCTGGGTGGGACGGTCCGACAGATAAATAGGTGTCTTTAGCAATCTTGTTCAAGGCAATCAGCCATTTGCCATCAGGTGCAACAGTGTCGCCTTCAGCTGCAACAGAGTGGCCTGGAGAATACTGAACAGGCACGCGGTCTAAAGTTTTACCGGTTTTCGGATCCCACTTGACGATTTCAGAAGAGATGAACATCGTTGTATATGCCATGCCTTTGTCATCAAACTGCGTATGAAGTGGTCCGAGTGCGTTTTCTGGGTTTACTTCGCGTTCCATCACAGATTCATATTTTAAGATTGGAATACCGTTGCGGTCGCCGGCAAACTCTTTCTTTTCAATTGCCTTAAAGGCTTTTTCAAATGAGAATACGGTCATCGCAGGGGCAAGTTTGCCGGAAGCGATGAAATATTTTCCATCCGGTGTTACGTCAACACCGTGCGGCGATTTGGCAACCGGCACTAAATAAATGCCGCCTTTTTCTTTTTCAGGGAAAATCATTTTCTGGCCGCCGACATCCTCGTATTTGCCTTCCTTGACCATCTTCTCAAGCTCTTTCCAGTTGAACAGAACGATGTAGTCGCGGTCAGCCTGTGATGCATTTACTTCCATCGTTGTTGTGGATTCTTCCGTGTTGTAGGTTGTCATAACAGCCCAGTCTTTTGAGCTCTTTTTCCCCGCATCGGAAAGGTCATAGGACCATGGTGGAAGGGCCACCTGATAAGCGATGTTCAGCTTTACATTCTTTTCGTCAAAGGTTACGGCTGACATCACACCGCGGTATTTCTGGCTGTAATCATCAAGAGATTCATATTTTTGTCCAAGCGGCACGGCGAAACGCGTCGGCAGGAACATGTACTCGGTATTTTCCGTTACAAACGCGGCACAGTGCGGGCCGGCAGTATTTGGAACATTGAGAATGTCTTTTGTTGTAAATGTTTTTAAGTCAACGACAGCGGCGCGGCTGTTGCCGACATCGGTGGCAAACATCCATTTGCCGTCATAGTCCCCGTTTGTTTCCGAGAAAGCAGGGTGGTGAAGGTCACCCCAAGTATAATCACCCATCATTTTCTTGGAATGCTCATCAAAACCATAGCCAGTAGCGGAATCTGGAGAAAAGACCGGAATCGTTCTGATTTTGCGCATCGAAGGCACACCGTAAATAAACATTTGCCCGGAATGGCCGCCGGATGCGAATAAATAGTAATCATCTTTTTTGCCAAATGGCACATAAACCTTTTCGGCATTGCTCTTGTTGCTGGCGTTTGCGGCCTCAGTCTTTGTGTTGTTCGACGAAAAATCCGCAAACGTCAGCGTTGCTGCAGCAAACCCGGCAAGCAGGCCGGATGCGATTGGAACCCATTTTTTCATACGTTTAACACCACCCTATTTTTCAGATGCCTGCTTGAGCAGGTCTAGTACTTGCTGACGTTCTTCATCTGTTAACGGATTTTTGCCGATAACGCCTGACATAACGGCAGATGTAGGTTGTTTCAGGAATTCCTCAATTGGTTTGCCGTGCTTGCCTTCAACGTTAACAAAGGCTTGTGAAAGATCCGGTCCGACCGCACCGCCTTTGATGTTGAGAGCTTCCACGCTGTGACAGCCAAGGCATCCCTTCTTGTTAAGGATGTTATCGTCATTAGCGCTTGAAGTAGTGGCTGTTTCCTTTGGTTTGCTGGAGTCATCCGCTGCTTTTTCCTTCGAAACAGCCTGAGCGGTTTGCGGTGCCTTTCCTGAGTCACTGGAGTTTCCCGTGATGACATCAAAAACTAGGTATCCAAGCCCGAAGCCGAGCACAAGGCTAATGGCAAAACTTATAAGAGCTTTTTTCAAATTTGTTCCCCCTCCTTTTTGTCAAATGAACAGCTTCATCCTAATCCATTAAATTTTGTGAAAATGTGACGTTCATCACACGAAATAAAGGGTTTTTGAACGTTCTGTGAAAGAGCCCCAAAAGCCTATATCTAAAGCGTTTTTTAAAAAATGAACGTTCTGTGAAAAACAATTTTTCCATGATGTATTGGCGATTTACAGTATTGTGACCCTTTTCACTTCTATAACGTGAGAAATAGCTTACAATTAGAGGAAAATAAGCAAGGTAAAGGTGGTGGGAAGGTTGGAGCGCATCAAAAAATTACTGGAGCCGAATTTATCAGTGATTCAGGAAGTCGACAAAGAGGAATTACTTCGAAAAATTGAGATTTTTAAAGACTTATCCCCGAAATCACTAAATATCATTGAAAGGCGGATTCAAACGCTTGAAGTGAAAAAAGGGATGCAGATTATCAAAGAGGATGAGAAGGCAAAAGGGGTCTTCTTCATTCATTCCGGGTCGGTTAAGCTCGCCAAACAGGATGAGAACGGGAATGAAATTATCGTTTGTGTGAAGCAGCAAGGGGATATTTTCGCCGAAGCATGTTTATTCACACGGAAGGAAGAATGTTACCCGGCAACAGCAACGATGCTTGAGGATGGCCGGCTGTTCTTTTTGGATAAGCAAGAGCTCGAGCAGGATCTTTACCAATATCCGGAGCTTTCTATGCAAATGATCCGCTATATGAGCGATGCTTTAAGAGAAATGACCTCACAGTTAAGGGATGTGGTCCTGCTCGATGTTTATGCAAAAACGGTAAAGATGCTGGAGCGGCTCGGACGGAAGTTTAACCCAGACTTCAAACGCTGGGAAGTTGAAATACCGTTAACCGTACAGGAATTCGCCACCGTCGTCGGCACCTCGCGTGAAAGCATCAGCCGTGTCTTCTCCAAACTTAAAAAAGAGGAAATGATTGATTTGAAATCGCGGAAAATCATTATCCTTGACTGGTGTAAATTTTGTACCTTGCTCCATAAAGAATATTAATAAGAAAGGGACCTGCCCACGCATTAAAGCGGAAGGACGGGTCCCTTTATATATTTAATCAAATTTGTACGTCCAAAAGCGCTCGTTGTTGATCCAGACCATAATTTGTGGGTCTTGGTTTTTTAGTTTTTCGGACACGTCGGCAAACATTTGCTCCGTTTGCGAGCGGTGTGCCTTGATGGCGGCAAGCTTTATTTCAGCGACAGGGCTGATATTATTGATGATGTCAGCTTCACCTAGTTTTTCAATACAATCGTTCGAGAAGGCAACGCAGTGTAAGGTTGGCCGTGCGGCTTCAGGAAGCCTTTCGACAGCGCGGACGACGGCCGCGCCGGTGGCGTCATGGTCGGGATGCACAGCATAGCCGGGATAAAAGGTGATAACCAAAGAAGGATTCAGTTCATCAATCAAGGCGGACATAACGTCGGCCAGCTTTTCTTCATCCTCAAATTCCACAGTTTTATCGCGGTAGCCGAGCATGCGTAAATCTTGGATGCCTAAAGCACGGGCAGCTTCCTTTAGTTCCGCTTTTCTGATTTTCGGGAGATTTTCCCGATTGGTAAATGGCGGATTCCCCATATTGCGGCCCATTTCCCCAAGGGTTAAGCAGGCGTAAGTAACAGGGGTGCCATTTTTGATATGGGTGGCTATTGTCCCGGATACTCCAAATGCCTCATCATCCGGATGTGGAAAGACAACTAAGACATGGCGTTCTTTTTCCATTTTACATTCTCCTTTCAGGACTGACGCATGAAACCACTATTCAAAGGGAGTCGGGCTGATTTCCAATGCGACTGCTAGTTTCCCTTCATTGTCATGGCCGGCAAGCAGAAGCCGTCCCAGTTCATCGATTTCAAAATGTGTGATGCCCTCAGCGTAAATCCAGCCAAGGTTTATTTTTAAGCCCACCCGGTAAGGACCTTTTCCGGTAATTTTCCCTATTTCATATTGGACTTTGGCGTTGCGAATATAAGCCCCTGCCGAAAAGAATGATTGATCGCGATGTGATGCGTAGGCACCGTTTGTGGTTTCAAGGTGAATATATACTTCTTTATTTACGAAGCTATTAATGGCTTCCTGTACTTGATTGGTGTTCACTAGTTCCAAGTTGATTCCTCCCTTCCCGTGATTCTTATAAAAAATAGGATTTAGTCTACGAGATATTTTTCTTTAAGAATGTAACTATCATACTAAAATTG
Source organism: Neobacillus sp. PVCKKU3 (assembly GCF_058323225.1). Taxonomy (NCBI): domain Bacteria; kingdom Bacillati; phylum Bacillota; class Bacilli; order Caryophanales; family Bacillaceae; genus Neobacillus; species Neobacillus sp. PVCKKU3. The sequence goes on along the minus strand of NZ_JBLVQN010000003.1, from coordinate 111,521 downwards.
GATAAAAAATGCGAAATGAATGCTCGGTTAAATATATGTTGATTTCCGCTCCAATCAACTAGGTTGGTGATCATTTCACATTTTTAAAGAAGGCTCAGTTATTATCATTGTTGATTTTCGTGTAGGTATGAAAATTCATAGGCAGAGAATTTCCGGCTAATGTATAAAGAGGAAGCTTAAGATGCAGAAATTAGCGGAGATTTTCCGATTAACTGCTCTAAATAACACAAAATCCAACGATTTAGATGATATAAACGGAAAAACTTCCTTTATTTTTATGGAAATATGAGTATTTCCCAAAATACACGGAATTCTTCCGTTTATTTTTCAAAGTAAAATCAACATTCAGTTTATAACAGAGCCTTAAAGAAAAAGAGCCGAACTTTATGTTCGGCTCTTAGAGAAATTATTCTGCGCAGTCTTCGCAGTATTCGGTTTTGCTTGTTGAAGCGCGGTAGGCACCGTGCCAGGTTGGGCCGACGTATTCGTTTAGGCGGAAGCCCTGTTCGATGGCTGCGGCGATAAAGTCTTTCGCCACTTCGACTGCTTCAAAGACGGATTTCCCTTTCGCAAGTTCAGCGGTGACCGCGGATGAGTAGGTGCAGCCGGCGCCGTGCGTAAAGGTTGTATTATATTTTGGTGATTCGTAAATTCGGAATTCCTTCCCATCATATAGAAGGTCGACGGCATTTTCCTCAGATTGAAGCTTGCTGCCGCCTTTGATTAGGACATTTTTTGCCCCTTGATCATAAATTTTTACAGCGGCTTCTTTCATTTCTTCCACTGTCCGCGGCGTCTTCATGCCTGCCAGCTGTCCGGCCTCAAACAGATTTGGTGTCACTACTAAACAGCGCGGCAATAAAAGCTCACGCATCGCATCGGTCGTTTCCGGGTTTAACACCTCGTCTTCGCCTTTACACACCATGACAGGGTCTATTACGACACGCTCTAGCTTATGGGCATCGATGGTTTTTGCAGCAATTTCAATTAACTCGACCGTTCCCAGCATACCTGTCTTCATTGCATCGATCCCAACAGATAGAATGGTTTCCAACTGCTTTTCAAGAATATCCGATGCAATCGGGAACACGTTATGATGCCAGTTGTCTTTAGGGTCCATCGTGACTATGCATGTCAGGGCGCTCATACCATATACGCCAAGCTCCTGGAACGTCTTCAAGTCCGCCTGAAGCCCCGCCCCGCCGCTTGAATCGGAACCGGCAATCGTCATTACTTTTTTAATGTTCATTATGTACTCCTCCTAAAAAAGGCTTAATCATCACCCTATTATTATAATTCAACAGCAAAAAAACAACCAAAATAAACTTTTATAATGATGCAAGTGATTTTTTTCGCCTATCGAAAGTGTTTGACAAAAAAGTGAAATATCCAACTTTTTTACTATTTTAATCAATTTTTAGTGATAAAAATTACTTTCAAAAAATTCCTCCAAAATTACTCTATTAATGAGAAATACTCTTTTAAAGGTGGTGGGAAACAATGAACCACAAAAGTTGCCCCGATGAATATCCCATTTCATTAATCATTAACGGATACGAAATGGCGGTTTTCCAATTGACAAAATTTGACCTTGAGGATTGGACATATGGCTATTTGTTTTCTGAAGGATTTATTCAGACAGCAAATGATATTGAGTCCATCGTCATCAATGAAGATATGGGGAGCATTCATGTTACTTTAAGCGCAGCCTTTGATGAAGATCAGGTCTTTTCAAAGAAGAAGCATTACACAGCAGGCTGCGGCAGGGGCGTTACATTTTTTTCAATGACTGATGTAAAGAATTTCGATAAGGTTACATCAAATCAAATCTATCAGCTTAGCTATCTGTTAAAAAAGCGCAGTGAATTTGCTCAGAACTCCCGTTTTTATTTGGAAACAGGCGGCATGCATGGCGCCTGCATTGTGGATGAAGAGGGAAATATCACCATTCGCGAGGATATCGGCAGGCATAATGCCGTCGATAAGATTATCGGACACGCATTGAGAAATCGCTTACACCCCGACCGGCTTGTACTTCTTACAACCGGCAGGGTTTCATATGAAATGATCTCAAAAGCAGCTAAATTCGGCTTTCCTGTTATCGGCTCGCGGACGGCCGCAACCAAGCAGGCCATCCAGCTGGCGCGGTACTTGAATATAGAAGTAATCGGCTATTTAAGAGGGAAAATGGCGATGATCTATACCGAGGCAGGACGGGTTGAAAATGATGTAAATCCAGAGCCGCTCTTGGAGAGAAGCTTTGAAGGGGGGAATCAGCCGGTAGAACTATATAGATAAACATAAAAATGGGATGTTCTATTCATTACTCTTGGGAAGGAGATTGGAAATGGTTGAAATGAACTTAAATCGCCGGCAATTTTTAAAGCTATCCGGTGCAACCGCTGCCACTTTAGCGGTTGTCGAACTGGGCTTTAATGAACAAAAAGCCTATGCGAAATCAAAGGAATTCAAAATTGCCAAAGCTACTGTAACACCAACCATTTGCTGCTTTTGCGGCGTCGGCTGCGGAATCTTAGTCCATACAAAGGACAACACAGTGGTTTATACGGAGGGGGACCCGGATAACCCAATTAATGAAGGTAAGCTTTGCAGCAAAGGAACGACACTCAGACAGTTATACACTTCTGAAAAGCGGATGACGAAGCCTCTTTATCGGGCTCCTGGCAGTGATAAATGGGAAGAAAAAGACTGGGAATGGATGCTCGATACCATTGCCAAACGTACAAAAGAAAGCCGCGATAAGTCGTTTATCGTTTCGGAAAACGGCGTTACGGTAAATAGAACTGAAAAGATTGCCAGCCTTGGCGGTGCGGCACTTGATAACGAAGAAACGTATTTGGTTTCAAAATTAATGAGAGGGCTTGGCGTTGTTTACTTAGAACACCAGGCACGAATATGACACAGTTCAACGGTTGCCGGTCTGGCACCATCGTTTGGACGTGGAGCAATGACAAACCATTGGAATGACCTGCAGCATACAGATGCAGCGCTAATTATGGGCGCTAACCCTGCTGAGAATCATCCAATCAGCTTTAGATGGCTGACAAAAGCTAAAGAAAACGGCGGTAAAATTATCAGTGTTGACCCACGTTATACTCGGACATCAGCAGTATCTGATATTTACGCTCCGCTTCGTTCCGGAACAGACATTGCGTTCTTGGGCGGAATGATAAAATATGCACTCGAAAATAATCTTATTCACAAAGAATATGTTATTAACTATACAAACGCTTCCTTTATCGTGGCGGATGGCTATGATTTCAAAGATGGCTTATTCTCTGGCTATGACCAAGCAAAACGCACTTATGATAAAACAAAATGGGCTCTTGCTGCAGGACCGGATGGAAAACCGGTTATGGATCCAACCTTGGAGAACCCTCGTACTGTTTTCCAATTACTGAAGAAGCATTATTCGCGCTATGATTTGGATACGGTTTCATCGGTAACAGGCACACCAAAAGAAGATTTATTAAAGGTTTACGAGACATTCTGTGAAACAAGCAAAGTCGGTAAAGCGGGAACCATCCTCTATGCAATGGGTACAACCCAGCATACAGTCGGCTCGCAAAACGTCCGTGCTTATGCGATTATCCAGATGCTCTTGGGCAACATTGGCCTGCCAGGCGGCGGAATTAACGCGATGCGCGGCGAATCAAACGTACAAGGCTCCACTGACTTTGGATTATTATGGGATAACCTGACAGGTTACCTGGCTATTCCTAAAGCATCAGTACCTGAGCACGCAACACTTGACGGCTACTTAAAGAAAGAAACACCCCCATCAGGCTATTGGAGCAACAGACCAAAATTCGTGGTCAGTCTACTAAAGTCGTGGTACGCACAAAATGCAACAGCCGAGAACGAATTTGGCTATCAATATTTACCTAAACCAGGGGCAAAGAACTACTCGCACATTTTCTTATTCAAAGCAATGTACAATAAAGAGCTTGACGGTGCGTTCCTTTGGGGCACAAACCCGGTTGTCGGCGGACCGAATGCCGGCAAGGAAAAAGAAGCACTTGGCAACTTAAAATGGCTGGTTGCTGTTGACCTTTGGGAAACAGAAACAGCGGCCTTCTGGAAAAAAGAAGCCGGCAGCGACCCATCGAAAATCAATACAGAAGTATTCCTGCTCCCAGCATCGGCATCCTTTGAAAAAGAAGGAAGTATTTCCAACAGCTCACGCTGGATGCAATATCGCTGGAAAGCAATTGATTCAAAAGGCGAAGCAAGACCAGACCTTGATATCATCCATGAGCTTGCCCTTAAGCTTAAAAAGCTCTATGCCGGTGACATGAGTGCACAAGCTGCTCCATTCCTGGCGCTTGATTGGAATTTTGGCAACGGTCCTGAATGTGACATTGATCTAGTTGCCAAGGAAATTAACGGCTATGACCTTACAACAGGCAAGCTGCTTCCTGGCTTCGGTGCCTTGAAAGCCGATGGAACAACTACCAGCGGAAACTGGATTTATAGCGGCTTCTATCCTGAAGAAGGCAAGAACAAATCAAAAAGCCGCGACAATAAAGATACGGGCGGACATAACTATCTTAACTGGTCATTTGCTTGGCCGTTGAACCGCCGTGTTCTATACAATCGTGCTGCTGCGGATGCAAACGGTAATCCTTGGAGCAAGGAAAAAGCCATCATCTGGTGGGATGCCATCCAGAATAAATGGGTGGGCAACGACGTTCCTGACTTTAACGCAACATTAGCGCCAACAGCACCAGGCGGTACTGGCGCAATCATGATGAATAAAGATGGTGTAGGGCTGCTTTATGCACCAACGATGAATGAAGGTCCTTTCCCTGAACATTATGAGCCGTTTGAAAGCCCAGTGCCGAATGCCTTCTCATCTGTTGAGTTAAATCCGGCTGTTGTGATCCATGATGGTGAATTCAACAAGAAGGGTGATAAAGGAAAATACCCAATTATCGCCACCACCTACCGGGTATCTGAACACTGGCAGTCCGGTTCGATGACCCGAAACCAAGAATGGCTGTCGGAAATCGCCGGATACATGTTTGTTGAAATAAGTGAAGAACTCGCAAAAGAAAAAGGCATCAAAAACAAAGATAAAATCACTGTCAGCTCAGCACGCGGCGAAATCACTGCATACGCAATGGTTACAAAACGTTATAAACCTTTCAAAGTAAGAGGCAAAGTCGTGCACCAAGTGGGAATGCCATGGCATTTTGGCTATAAGGGATATGTTACAGGAGATACAGCTAATCGCCTGACTCCGCACATTGGAGATGCTAACACGCAAATTCCTGAATACAAAGCATTCCTCTGTGATGTTAGGAGGGCTGACTAATGGCTAAAGAATATGTGAAATTCGTTGATGTTACCAAATGTGACGGCTGTAAAGCCTGCATGGTGGCCTGTAAAAACTGGAACGACCTGCCTGTTGAAGAGACAGCATTCCAGGGCAGTGCTCAGTCCCATCCAAAAACAACAGCTGATACCTGGAACGTCCTTCAGTACATTGAGCATGAGAATTCGGGAGGCGGTCTCGATTACTTGTTCCGCCACTCCTCCTGCTTCCATTGCACGGACGCAGCGTGTGAAAAAGTATGTCCTGAGAATGCCATCAGCTATACCGATTTTGGTTCCGTTGTCATCGACCAAGACAAGTGTGTTGGATGCGGCTATTGCGTCCAAAACTGTCCGTTCGAAATGATTTCTCTAAAGGAATACAAAGATAAAAACGGTAAAGAGTACCGTAAAGCTCACAAATGTACAATGTGTACCGACCGTTTGGAAGAAGGCTTGCAGCCTGCCTGTGTAACGACCTGCCATACTGGAGCAATGGAATTTGGCGATAAAGATGCGATGATCAGAAAGGCTGAAAAGCGAGTTCAAGAAATCAAAGACCGTTATCCTAATGCCCAGGTGTACAATCCGCAAGGCGTTGGCGGCACACACACCGTTTATGTTTTAGCAGAAAAGCCGTCTGTTTACGGTCTTCCGGAAAATCCGAAAGTTCCAACCTCCGCAGTTGCTTGGAAGGATTACGCACAGCCAATCGGCAAGATGATGCTGGGTGCCACCACGATGGCTCTTGTCGGTGCGTTTGTGACAAACAAGCTATTCAATAAAGATGGCAAGGAGCAAGACGGAGGTGGAAGCCATGAGTAATCAGACAAAACCTGATGTAAAAGTTCGCCGCTTTCCAAAGGCGTTTGTTTGGGCCCATGCAATCAATGGGATTTCCTTCTTTGCGTTGTACATTACAGCACTGCCAATGTATACCGAATTCTTTGACTGGCTGTATCCGGTGTTTGGCGGCCCGGCAAATGCCCGGCTGCTGCACAGAATTTTCGCCGTCACATTTATAACGCCAACCTTGATCTTGTTGATTTTTAGCCCGAAGTTCCTGATGCTTTGGCTAAAAGAACTAATCACATGGAAAAAGCGCGACCTTGAATTTTTCGGCAGTTTCGTTAAAGAATTGTTCGGCTTTAAGTTTAAGCATATAAAACAAACCTTCTTCAACGCTGGAGAAAAAATTAACTCGATTCTGCAGATGTTCTGTGCGATTTTGGTTATTTGTTCAGGCTTCACAATGTGGTTTCCTGAGTATTTCCCGAGAGCTCTTGTGCAATGGGGCTACTTATTCCACAACGTCGGCTTCGCTCTTGGAATTGCCGTCATTGTCGGTCACGTTTACTTGAGTGTGATTCATAAAAACTCAAGACCAGGCTACTCCGGCGTCGTTACCGGCGAGGTTCCTGCTTGGTGGGCAAAGGATCATTACCAAGAATGGTATGAAGAAGAGGTCAAAAAGGGTAACTTCCCTGAGTTGGATGATCCGAAACATAAAAAAGGCGCTTAATTTTATGAGGAAAGGGGCTGGCTGTCTGTCAAAGGCAGCCATTCCCATTAAAAAATAGAATCTTTAGTGTGGTTTTGGGGTCCTATTGGCGAATTTCAGCTTTCTATTGGCGAATTGTTGAGTTCTATTGGCGAATTTCAACATTCTATTGGCGAATTATGCAGTTCTATTGGCGAATTTTAAAAAATTAATAAAAAAGAGGTGCAACAACGATGATTAAATCCGTTGTTTCAAAGGAATACCAGAGCCTGCAAAAGGAAATTGTTCAGCTTCAGGAAAAATGGAAGCAGATGATTAATCCGGATACGGTCAGGCCAAATCTGGACAAAGCGGTGCTGGCTGCAGGGGTACCTGCTGCCGCGTTAACGGCGATTGATTTTGAAATTTCACTATACTTACAGTGGATAGAGGAAATAACAGCCCTAATCATAGAAAGAAGCCCAAACCTAAAGCCAAAGCTCGCTGATATCAGCAGTATGCTCAAGGAAGAAACGGCCATCCGCTGGATAGAGGAGGCTTATTCCTTTAACAGCCTCTATTTTGAAGGATTTGCAGAGGAAAATGGACTGGAACCATGGATTCCGCAATTCTTAGCAGAAACCGCACTCCGTCCGTATCTTCAACTAGTGGCTGAAAAAGTCCAGCCGGAAATCGACCGTGCCGTACCGGGTTCAGGCTGCCCTGTCTGCGGTGAGCCTGTAAGACTGGCAGTTTTGGAGGATGAGGGTAAAAAGGTCTGCCAATGTCCGCGCTGCCTCGCCCATTGGAATGCCAAGCGTCTGGAGTGCTCGCATTGCGGTAATGAAGACTACCAAAAAATCAAATTTTTAACGATTGAAGGGGACGCTGTTTCGCAAATACAGGTTTGCGAGGAGTGCAACGGCTATATTAAAATTATTGATACAAGGCAATATATAGAAAAGCCGTCTGCTGCCATGATTGATTTAAATTCAATCCATCTCGATTTTGTAGCGCAGGAAAATGGATTTATGGCGGTAGGCGAGAAAAAAGTAACGAATTAAGAGGTGCTGTCGATGAACGCTTCAGCAATTATTTTATCCGGCGGGAAATCCAGCCGAATGGGCACCAACAAAGCTCTATTAAAAATAAATGAGAAAACTAATATTGAAAGAATTAGAGACACACTTAAGCACCGTTTTAATGGTATAATTCTGGTAACCAATCATTTTGATGATTATGAATTTTTAGAACTGGAAATGGTCGCAGATGACTATCCCGGCATGGGGCCGCTCGCCGGACTTCATGCCGGTTTGAAAGCTTCCAAAGGCGATGTTAATTTTATCGTCGCTTGCGACATGCCGTTTGTGTCCGGGGAACTCGCCGAGACAATGGCAAAGCTATGCGGCGATTATGATGCGGTCATCCCGGTTATCAACGGGAATCAGCATCCGTTATTTGCTGTTTTTAAAAAATCAGTCGCAGCTGTTGCGGAAAGCTGTATTGCGGCGGGGAATCTCCGCATGAAACAGCTGCTGGACCGTCTTAATGTCCTTTATGTAACAGAAAAAGAGCTTGCAGGCTTTAGCCAAACAGAATTGGAGCGGGTCTTCTTCAACATGAACCGCCCGGAGGAATACGAAGACGCGAAAAAGTGGGCCGAAAGCGAACATTAGGGGGAGAAAGAGAACCATGCAATTTTTCAAAGTAAAAACAGTGGAAGAAACATTTGCCTTGATAGATGAAATGATCCCGGCAACCCAACAAACAGAAGTAAGAGAGCTTTCCGAAGCCCTTCATTATATACTAGCCGAGCCGGTGACTGCTAAGGAGAATGTTCCCGGCTTTGACCGCTCGACGGTCGACGGATATGCTGTCCGCGCGAAAGATACGTATGGTTCTTCCGAGTCCATGCCCGGCTTCCTGAACGTTGCCGGGGAAGTCAAAATGGGCGAGGTCCCCGATGTAAAAGTAGGCCTTGGACAAGCTGTTTACGTTCCGACTGGCGGGATGCTTCCGGTTGGCAGTGACAGCGTGATGATGATTGAACATTGTGAGGATGTCGAGGGACTCCTCAATACATATAAACAAGTGGCGCCCGGGGAAAATGTCATCCGGGCCGGCGAGGATATCCGCGAGGGCGAGATTCTCCTTGAAGAAGGGGTGAAACTCCGCGCACAGGAATTGGGTGCCCTTGCCTCCTTGGGGATTACTCATGTCACCGTTTTTCGAAAAATAAAAGCCGGCTACCTGTCGTCCGGCGATGAGATTGTTCCTTATCAAACGGAGAACTTGTCGGTCGGACAAATCCGTGATATTAACGGGCTGACGATTGCTGGCTTGGCGAGCGATTGGAATGTCGAGGTTGTGTACGGCGGCATTGTCCGCGATGACTATGAGGAATTCAGCCAAAAGGCCCGCGAACTTTACGAACAAGTAGACTGCTTGATTATGTCAGGCGGCAGCTCTGTTGGGGCGAAGGATTATACGACGGAGGTTATCCAATCATTGGGTGAGCCTGGCGTGTTTGTCCACGGGATTTCGATCAAGCCCGGAAAACCGACGATTTTAGCGGTGGCGGACGGCAAACCGGTGATTGGACTGCCTGGCCATCCGGCGTCGGCGATGATTATCTTCAAACTTTTTGGCGAGCGGATTTTGAAGAAGTTGTCCGGCGAACATCTCGTGCCGAAGCCTGGGCATATTTTTGCAAAAATAACGAAAAACATCCCGTCAAGCCCGGGCCGGTCGGATTATATCAGAGTCCGGCTTGAGGAAAGGGACGGCGAATGGTGGGCGGAGCCGATTATCGGCAAGTCCGGGTTAATTACGACGCTGGTAAAGAGTGACGGCATTGTGGAAATCAGTTCAGAAAAAGAAGGAGTTTCGCAGGGCGAGTATGTTCCTGTGATTCTGTCCAGGTAAGGGGAGCGACAGTTATGTATAAACGGAAAATTTACTTGGAAGATAAACCACGTTTCGAGGCGCGAGATGAAATTCTCGCTGCTTTTGAGAGTACTCCGGAAAAGGAACTGATTCCGACAGTGGATGCATTAGGGCGTGTGACGGCTGAACCGATTTTTGCACCTGTGTCAACGCCGCACTATCATGCCTCGGCAATGGATGGGGTTGCGGTTGTAGCGGAAAGCACGTATACGGCGCATGAGCAGAACCCGCTTCATTTAAAGCTTGGTGAGCAGTTTGTTCATGTGGATACGGGAAATGCGATACCATCGCCGTTTAATGCGGTGATTATGATTGAGCATGTGCAGGTGTTGGACGAGGAGACGATTGAAATCATCGAACCCGCTACGCCTTGGCAGCACATCCGTCCGATTGGCGAGGATATCGTTCAGGAGGAAATGCTGTTTCCGCAGGGTCATGCATTAAGGCCTGCTGATTTGGGAGTGCTAATTGCGTCAGGGCTGCTTTCGGTTTCGGTTGTGAAAAAACCGGTTGTGGCCGTGATTCCGACCGGTAATGAGTTAGTTGAACCGGGGCAGGAAATGGCGCCTGGAAAAATTGTTGAATTTAACGGCACTGTGTTTGCCAATTTTATTAAAGAATGGGGCGGCGAGCCGCGTTTGCACCGGATTGTTAAGGATGAGCCGGAGAAGATTAAAGAAGCGCTTTTGGAGGCTTCTGAGACTTCGGACTTTATCGTCATCAATGCGGGGTCGTCGGCGGGGCGCAAGGATTATACCGTTCATATCATTCAGGAGCTTGGTACGGTTTATACCCACGGCGTCGCGGCACGTCCTGGGAAGCCGGTTATTTTGGGTAAGATTAATGGTACGGTTGTGATTGGCGTACCGGGATATCCGGTTTCGGCTTATCTGGCGCTGGAATGGTTCGCACGACCGCTTGTCTGCAAATACTTAGGTGTGCCGGAGCCAGAGCGGCAGAAGGTTACCGTCAAGCTTGGCCGGCGCATCGTTTCGTCGATGGGCGCTGAGGATTTTGTGCGAATGAATATCGGCTATGTGAATGGCCAATTTGTCGCTAATCCGCTGACAAGAGCGGCTGGGGTGACGATGTCGTATGTGCGGGCAGATGGGTTATTGGTGGTGCCGCCAGATGTGATCGGCTATGAACAAGGAGAGCTGGCGGAAGTGGAGTTGCTGCGGCCGCTTGAGGAAATCCGAAATGCGATCATGTTTACGGGCAGCCACGATTTGACGATTGACCTATTGTCGTCGGCGCTGAAGCGGGTGCGGACCGAGATGAAAATTGTCTCCTCGCATGTCGGCAGCATGGCCGGCATTATGGCAATCCGAAAAGGCGAGGCCCATGTAGCGGGGATTCATTTGCTTGACCCTGAGACAAAACAATATAATATATCATATGTACGCCGGTTGTTAGCCGGACAGGAGGTTGTCCTGTATCCATTTTTGAAGCGCAAGCAGGGCTGGATTTTACCGGCAGGCAATCCGCTTGAAATCCGTGACGTGCGTGATTTGGTGGAAAAGGGAGCGAACTTCGTGAACCGCCAAAAAGGCGCCGGCACGAGGATTTTGTTTGATATGCTGCTGGAGGAAGCGGGGCTTGAGCCGGAGAGAATAGCGGGCTATGACCGAGAAATGTTCTCGCATTTAGCAGTTGCTGCGGAAGTGAACAGTGATGCTTATGGCGCTGGTCTAGGTATTTATCCTGCGGCAAAGGCAATGAGCTTGGAGTTCGTTCCGGTTTCCGACGAGGAATACGATTTAGTCATGACCAGAAGCTTTTACGAAAGTGAACAGTTCAAGCTGCTAGCGGAAATCATCCATTCCCCTGCCTTCAAGGCTCAGGTGGAGAATATCGGCGGCTATCAAGTGGTGGAAAACGCCGAGCCAAAGCGCTTGGCTGAAGAGGTGAAATAATTGAAGCTTTACGAGATTTCAAAAGAACCTATTAATATACAGGATGTTATCGACAAGGTGATCCAGCGTGAAGCTGGCGCGATTACGACGTTTATCGGTACCGTCCGGGAATTGACCTATGGAAAAAAGACGTTGTTTTTAATCTATGACGCATATGAAGCGATGGCTGTGAAAAAGCTGGAGCAGATTGGCCGCGAGATTGAAGAGCGCTGGGAGGGTTCTCGGGTTGCGATTACTCATCGGGTCGGGCGTTTGGATATTACCGATGTTGCGGTAGTGATCGCGGTGTCGACGCCGCACCGGGCTGATGCCTATGAGGCGAACCGCTATGCGATTGAGCGGATTAAGGAAATTGTCCCAATTTGGAAAAAAGAGCACTGGGAGGACGGCGAGGAGTGGGTCGGCAACCAGCTCGAAACGAAGGCCTATCCGAGCGGAAAGCCTGAGGAAGGTGATTTAAGTGAATAAAATTTTGTTTTTCGCCCATTTGCGCGATGCGGTGGGTGAAGAGTTCCTGAGGCTTGATGCCAGCGGCAAAACGGTGGCTGAATTGAAGGCGGAACTCTCTGAGAAGTACGATTTGCCGCGCATGGAAACGGTGATGACGGCGATTAATGAAGAGTTTGCTTCTAATGATGAAGTCATCCAGGATGGCGATGAGATCGCGTTTATCCCGCCGGTCAGCGGTGGCTGATTTTTTGATTCGCCGATAGAATGGTCAGATTCGCCAATAGAAATAGGAAATTCGCCAATAGAAATAGGAGATTCGCCAATAGAACGTCCCAATTCGCCAATAGAATCTAAAAAACCGCCAATTGACCGTGAAATGAATCTGTAATTCAATAAAATGCAAATTAGAAAAACAATTTTCCTTTAAAATTTGGTAATTTAATGCCCTAAAAGCTCGCCACCAGGCGAGTTTTCTTCTAGAAAGGGGATCTTTATGAACGAACGCTACTCAAGGCAAGTCCTTTTTCCCGGCATCGGTAAGGAAGGCCAAGATAAAATAAGCAGCAAGCATGTATTGATCATCGGCGCCGGGGCTTTGGGTTCGGGTAATGCGGAAATCTTGACCCGCGCCGGCGTCGGCAGATTAACTATCGTCGATCGGGACTATGTTGAAGCCAGTAATCTGCAGCGCCAGCAGCTTTATACAGAAGAGGATGTGGCAGAAAAACTACCTAAGGCAGCAGCAGCTAAAAAGCGTCTAAAAGCAATTAATTCAGATGTTGAAATTAACGCCATCATCGGCGACGCCACTCCGGAGCTACTCGAGGAGCTAGCTGCGGGGGTCGACCTGATGTTAGATGCGACTGACAATTTTGAAACGCGGATGGCGATGAACGACGTTTCCCAGAAATACAACATTCCTTGGATTTACGGGGCCTGCGTCGGCAGCTATGGGATGAGTTTTTCCATCCTTCCGGGTAAAACACCGTGTTTAAATTGCCTGCTGCGGACGATTCCGCTTCAGGGGATGACCTGCGATACGGGCGGCATCATTTCTCCTGCCGTGCAAATGGTCATTGCCCACCAGACTGCGGAAGCGTTGAAGATTCTAGTCGAGGATTGGGATGCAGTCCGCCAGGCGTTTGTCAGCTTCGATTTATGGAGAAATCAATATACAAGCATGAAAATGTCAAAGGCCAAATACTCCGGCTGCCTATCCTGCGGCGAGGAGCGGACCTTTCCTTATCTCGACCGTGAAAATATGACAAAGACCACAGTCCTGTGCGGCCGCGATACCGTGCAAATCCGTCCTGCCACACCTGGAGAAATTTCGCTCGAAAGGCTCGCAGGCCAGCTTAGCTCGCTCGGCTACTCTGTAAAAGGCAATCCATATTTAGTGTCAGTGGAAATGGGCGAGGAGCGGATGGTCATCTTCCAAGACGGCCGGGCCCTTATTCACGGGACAAAAGATTTGACCCATGCGAAAACAATCTATCAAAGGATATTAGGATAAACTAAGAAACCCGAATCTTTAAAGATGCGGGTTTTACATTTTTCAACAAGTTTCACGTGGAACATTTGAAATATGTCGAAAGCCTGTAAAAGACTATTTTTTCGAAAAAAAGCCGATACTCATGTAGAATAAAATAGAGACCGAAAATGAGGAGTATTTGAACGTGAATATATCTGTCCAAAAATTATTAGCCAAAATGGAAGAAGAACTGAATCAGGCACGGGCCAGCCATAAGGAAGAAAGCTTGCGGGAAAGGGTTTACTCTATTAAAATATTATGCGAATTGATATTGGAAGAAAAGCAGACCGGACGGGATGTGCAGCCTGCATCGGCCGTTATTCAGCAAGCAACAACAGCTCAAGTATTCCAGCAGGCAGCTTATCAGCCCGCTGTCTCGCAACCGATTTTTCAACAGCCAACAGTCACTACACCACAGCCAAAAAAATTGGAACTGGACGATGAGGCTAACGGAGATTCATTGTTTGATTTTTAAATAGAAAAGCGGAAGCGCCTTGACCAGCCCCGACAAGCATAAGACAAGCCGGCGAGAAGGCTGTTCTTTAGCCTTCTTGACGGATTGGCTTATGACCTCGAGGGGCTAGGCGCTGCAGCTAGACAAAAGGAGAGAATAATAACATGAAAACTTTTATTGTCATTGGCGCCATCAATGCCTTTTTGGCAGTCGCACTTGGTGCCTTTGGGGCACACGGGTTAAAGGACAGATTAGATGCTCATTATCTTGAGATTTGGAAGACGGGCGTTACTTATCAAATGTTTCATGCAACTGGCATTTTAATCATTGCCCTGCTGCTAGGAAAAGCTGCAACTAGCTCTTTATTTACCTGGTCAGGCTGGTTAATGCTTGTTGGTATCATCTTATTCAGCGGCAGCTTGTATGTATTAAGCTTAACAAAAATTGGACCGCTTGGCGCGATCACCCCAATTGGCGGCGTTTGCTTCCTAGCGGCTTGGGTATTGATGATTCTTGGAGCGATAAAACAATTTTAATCATGAAAAAAAGCATTGAGACATTATTGCTCAATGCTTTTCTCATATTATCTAGGCGGGTAAGTGCCTAATTGCGGTCCTCCGCCAAACGGATATTCATATTCGATTTCTTCGGCAAATGTGATGTAGTCAACAGCTACCATTGGAATCAGGAAGCGGGTACCTTTTTGCGGATCGCTTAAAATCACATGGTCGCGGCCGGCTGCCTCAATAATTCCTCTGAATTCTTTGGCATTCCACTGTGTGTTGCCTTCAAATGTAGCAAATACAGATACAAGCTTACCCTTGTTTAAGCGTAAAATATTCTCAATATACGATTGTTCAATTGGCAGCATGCCTGGAACAGAACTGCCTCCGGCAGGCGGCCTTGGCGGAACAGCTCCTCCCGGCGGAAATCCTCCCGACTGAGTGGGAACAAATCCCTGCCCGCCAGCGATTGGCTGGGCCCCTTGCATTCCGGCTCCACCGCCGGTATAAGGCTGAAATCCTTGAGGATTGTAATATTGGCTCATTTTATTCCCTCCTAAAAAAATATAAATAAAAAGCCCAACAGTCTATACATACTCGGAAACCTATAATTGGTTCCTACTTCTCGCTGTTTTATTAGTATGAGGGAAAGTTTGGAGATATGACTTTAGGACGAGGTGCAAATGAAAAAAGCTCCCAGTTTTGAGTTGGGAGCTTTTAAACGAACGAGTTATACGTGTAAGAAATTAGGAATGCGCTCTTCCTCTAACAGATTGCCGACAAAGAATGCCCCAAATTCACCGTAGCGGGCGCTGACTTCGTCAAATCGCATTTCATAAACAAGCTTTTTAAATTGCAGGACATCGTCCGCGAACAGGGTGACGCCCCACTCGTAATCATCGAAACCGACAGAACCGGTGATGATTTGGCGCACCTTGCCTGCATACTGGCGGCCGATCATGCCGTGGCTGCGCATCATATTGCGGCGCTCCTCCATCGGCAGCATGTACCAGTTATCATTGCCCTGGCGGCGCTTATCCATCGGATAGAAGCAGACATACTGTGTTTTTGGCAGAGTAGGATACAGGCGTGCCAAAATTTGCGGGTTCTGGTACGGATCCTCTCCTGCAGGCAGGTAGTTGCTGAGCTCGACAACGGACACATAAGAATGAGCCGGTATGAGGAATTCAGCAAATTTGGTCTTGTTGAATTCGGTTTCAATTTGGTTCAGTTCTTCCATCGTCGGGCGCAGGATCATCATCATGAAATCTGCCTTTTGGCCTACGATTGTATATAAAGCATGGCTGCCTTCTTTGCGTTCTTGGGTGGTGTTCCATTTTTCAATCAGACTTAAAAACTCGTGAATCGCCGCTTGGCGCTCATCTTCAGAAAGCATCTTCCAGGTGGTCCAGTCCACAGTGCGGAAATCATGCAGGCAGTACCAGCCATCAAGCGTTTGTGCTGCTTCACTCATTAAAATCACTCCTATGTAATCATTCTTCTTAAACAACCATAACTATACCATAGTTTGACCAAGGTTTCCCCAAATAAACCTTTAGTGGATATTTTTATGAAAAAAAGAGAATAGTAAAAAGTAGAGTGTTTATTTTTTGAAAACTAAAACTTCTCCGTGGAAGCGTTGTCTGTGATGAACATCGCTTGAAAAAATAATTTGGTAAAGTATCCTGATTTAAAGGAGTTTTTTAAAAGGAGTGTTTGGTGTGGATTTGTTTGAAGGATTGAAGAATAAAATTTCCGGACGCGGCTTGAAAATTGTTTTTCCAGAAGGTTTGGATGAGCGGATTGTCAGAGCGGCCAGCCGTTTGGCGGAGGAAAACCTGCTTACGCCAATTCTGGTAGGGAACATTGAACAGGTTCAGGCAAAAGCCCAGGAGCTTGGCGTATCCTTGGATGCCACAGAAATTTATGACCCGGCGAACTACGCGGGAATGGATGAGCTTGTGGCTGCGTTTGTGGAACGCCGCAATGGAAAAGCAACCGAAGAGGATGCCCGTAAAATTCTGTTAGATGAAAACTACTTTGGCACGATGCTGGTATATACAAATAAAGCACATGGACTTGTCAGTGGCGCTGCCCATTCGACTGCGGATACCGTCCGCCCTGCTTTGCAGATCATCAAGACAAAGACTGGGGTGAAGAAAACCTCCGGCGTGTTCATTATGGTCCGCGATGACGAGAAATATGTGTTTGCGGATTGCGCGATTAACATTGCACCGGACAGTATGGATTTAGCGGAAATCGCGATTGAAAGCGCGAAAACGGCGGAGAAGTTTGATCTTGAGCCACGTGTAGCGATGCTATCGTTCTCAACGAAGGGCTCTGCGAAGTCGGAAGAAACGGAGCGGGTTGTGGCTGCTGTTGAAGAGGCGAGGCGCCGTGAACCGTCGCTTGTGCTCGACGGGGAATTTCAGTTTGACGCTGCCTTTGTTCCTTCTGTGGCAAAAAGCAAAGCGCCTGGCTCCGTGCTGCAGGGCGATGCGAATGTATTCATCTTCCCTAGTTTGGAAGCAGGAAATATCGGCTATAAAATTGCCCAGCGCTTAGGCGGCTTTGAAGCAGTTGGTCCGATTCTGCAGGGGTTGAACGCGCCGGTTAATGACCTTTCCCGCGGCTGTAACGAAGAGGACGTTTATAAGCTGGCGTTGATTACGGCGGCACAGGGATTGTAATGATATTTTGAGGGCTGGTCCGAGGCTGGACTGGCTCTTTTTTTCGGGCCCGATTAGAATTTGTAGATATCTTACGAAAATGTGTAGATATATCGTGAAAATTGTAGATATCTGAAAAATTTTATAGATAAGTTGCAGAAATTTGTTGATATAAGACAGAAACGTGTCGATATCCTCCTTTGAGAGAGCCCAAACTATTTTTTCCTGAATCATTTTGATAAAATAACTCCATCATACCGTACAAGGAGCAACCAAAATGGAAGGTTTATTGCGACAACCACAGTGGCGGATTATTGACCAGTCCTCGGTCGGGCCGCATTTTCAGGCGCTGCAGTCATTTGGCATCGATGATACGCTGTGCGCCTCGGTCGGAGCGGAACAGGCCCCGGCAACAGCGCGCACGTGGGTGCATTACAACACGATCGTCCTCGGCATACAAGATACAAAACTGCCATTCCTACAGGAGGGCATTCAATTTTTACAAGAAAAGGGCTATCAGTCTATCGTCAGGAATTCCGGCGGACTTGCTGTGGTTCTCGATGAAGGAGTCCTTAACATCTCGTTGATTCTTCCGGAGGCGGAAAAAGGAATCGACATCAACCGCGGCTATGACGCGATGTGGGAGTTGGTCCAACACATGTTTTCCGACTTTCCGCAGCAAATTGAAGCGAGGGAAATCGTCGGTTCCTACTGCCCTGGCAGCTATGACCTCAGCATCGGCGGGAAAAAATTTGCCGGCATCTCGCAGCGCCGTTTGAAAAAAGGGGTTGCTGTCCAGATTTATCTTTGTGTAAACGGCAGCGGGTCAGAGCGTGCTGAACTTGTTCGCGAATTTTACAGGATTGCCAAACGGGATGAGCAAACTAGGTTCGCGTATCCCGAAATCGTTCCGGAAGTCATGGCCTCACTTTCAGAGCTGCTCGGGGTGGAACTTAGCATAGGGGATGTCATGCTCAGACTATTAACGGAGTTGAAAAATACCAGTGACCGGCTGTTTGCTGGCCCGTTAAATGAATACGAACTGGAGCTTTTGCCTGGCTACTACCAGAGAATTGTCGAGCGGAATGAAAAGCTGGCGGAGATGTAGCAAATCCGGCAAAGCTCGCTGCCGTTACAGCTTTCCGCCAATTGGTGGGTCTTATCAAGTAAACGCGCTTTATCTGCAAGTTGGCTGGCCCTATCCGCAAGTTGGGACTGGCGTGGAGTGTATTTACGGAGCTAATTTTTCAAACCAAGCAAAAAAGCCGTCACACTCCTTTGTTAAAGAATGTACGGCTTTTTTTGAATAAAGATGCTGTGCGTCTCTCTCCCTGGGCTTTCTGTCTAGAGAATTATTCGGCTACCTTTTCGAGGTTCCCGTTGCGGTCCATTTTGAACTTTGTTGCAGGACGTTCCTCTTCCTCAAAAAGAACAAGCTTGCGGGCGCGGTTCATGATCTTCATAAGGGTCTCGTAATCTTCCTGCATCGTTTCGCGGTTATCCTCAAGATCCCTGACTTTCGAGCTCAATTCTTCATTCTGCTGTCTCAGATCAGCAATTTCTCTTTTTAATCTTTCATTCTCAGTTTTTAATACATCATTTTGCAGATTGGAATGTTTAAAGTTTTCCAAGAAAGCAATGATGGTATCCATTGTGAGACCTGATGCGGATGTTGTCACGGCTGGCCTGTAGGTCTGTACCGGCGCTGTTTGCGCTTGCGTCTGCACCAATGCTTCTACTGCCATTTCAACCGTCATGTCCTGCATTTCAACAGGGCCCTCAGGAATCACTTCACTCTGAACGTTTAAAACTCCTAAATCTTCGGAGACTGGAACCGGCGGATTGTAGAGAAGCTTTTTCTTGCCGCCCTGATCCTTTCCTAGGATTCTTTGTCTTTGTTTGCGCTGTTTTTTCGCTAATTGCAACGCTTTTTCATAGCGATGGCGGACAACGGCGTTCCATCTGAAACCGCAGGCTGCGGAGGTCCGGTTCAATTTGTCTCCTACCTCTTCAAATGCGTTCAGCTGGGTGCTGCCCTCCCTCACGTGTCTGAGGACGGTTTCAGCTAATAGCAAATCGTCTTCATCTGTCCATGCATCTTGACGAACTTTCATATTTTTCATCTCCCTAACATAATTTCCAAGTGATTTGCCGGGCAAATTCCGGCGAAATTATAAAAAGTTCTAGTCTTATGATGGACAAGTTTTCTAGGCTTTATACCAAAATGGTTAAAAGGATAATAGATTTTTTTGCTAATAGGTTAAATGAAAACTCGCCGATTGGCGAGTCCGATAGGACGAAGACAGAGGCGTAGTTGAATTTATGCGTTAAGAAGTATAAAGTTTTCGACAGAAAATTTATACTTTCTTATTAGCAAATATAAAGCACGATTTGGGCGATTGCTTTGTTTATGCCGATTAGCGGCTGTTGTGTGGCGGTATTATTGAGAAGTAGAACCATGATTGCTAAACTTTGCAACTTGCATTGAAAACAGAGAAATTGTAAAATACGTTAGTAGTTCAATGTACGGACCAAGGCTTTATAAAGTTTTTTCAAAATCAAATTTTTCGCATTGTAATTTCAATATGGTAGTTGGTTAAACTATTATTTATAGATTGTTGATGTAGAAAGGGTTGTAATAAAATGTCCAATGAATTTCGCGTGTGCGACGATTGTCAGGCCGTAAATTTAAAGACATTGATCCCTCGTCTGAAAGAAATTGACCCGGAGGCCGAGATTAAAATTGGCTGCCAGTCCTATTGCGGACCAGGCCGGAAAAAGACCTTCGCCTTCGTCAATAACCGCCCGCTTGCGGCTCTGTCAGAAGAGGAATTAATGGAAAAAATCAATAAAAAACTAAAATAATCACCTATCGCACATCAGTTTAGGTGATTTTTTCTTTTGTATGGAGCTGCGGTTGCCGACCCCATATGGACAACTGTCAATAAGCGGTGCCTGACACCCTAGCCTTGTCGAAAAATACTGAGGAAAATTGTTGAATTTTGGATGATTTACCCTTTTGATGGGGATATAATAGAACCAAGAAAGATCAGGAAGAGGGAAGCCCATGGTGTATTCGGCGGAAAAATTGAGCGAAGAAAAAGTGTTTAAGGACCCCGTACATCGCTATGTCCACGTCCGCGACCGGGTGATTTGGGATTTGGTCGGGACGAAGGAGTTTCAGCGTTTAAGACGCATTAAGCAGCTGGGGACGACCTTTTTGACCTTTCACGGTGCAGAGCACAGCCGATTCAACCATTCCCTTGGCGTTTATGAAATTGTCCGCCGGATCATCGATGACGTGTTCGAAGGAAGGCCGGAATGGAACGACGATGACCGCCTTCTCACGCTTTGCGCGGCCTTGCTGCACGACCTCGGCCACGGTCCGTTTTCCCACGCCTTTGAGAAAGTGTTCGGCTTTGACCATGAGGACTTCACCCGTGCGATTATCCTCGGAAGCACAGAGGTAAACAGGGTCCTCCAAAGAGTCAGCCCGGAGTTTCCTGAGCAGGTAGCCGAAGTGATTGCGAAAACATCGGAAAAGAAGATGGTTGTCAGCCTGATTTCCAGTCAAATTGACGCCGACCGGATGGATTATCTCCAGCGTGATGCCTACTTTACCGGGGTAAGCTATGGGCAGTTTGACATGGAGCGGATTTTAAGGGTGATGCGCCCGCGCGAGGACCAGGTTGTCATTAAAAAGAGCGGCATGCATGCGGTCGAGGATTATATCATGAGCCGCTACCAAATGTACTGGCAGGTTTACTTCCACCCCGTCTCCCGCAGTGCGGAGGTTATTTTGACAAAAATCCTCCATCGCGCCAAGGAATTATTTAAGAAAAACTATTCTTTTAAACATGAACCGATTCACTTTATCTCTTTTTTCACGGAGCAAGTGACGTTAGAAGACTATTTAAAATTAGATGAATCTGTGATTATGTTTTATTTTCAGATCTGGCAGGAGGAGGCCGACCCCATTTTAAGCGACCTCTGCCAACGTTTTGTCAATCGGAATTTATTCAAGTATGCCGAATTTGATCCTGCCAAGGAATATAAAAAGCTTGCCGAATTAACGTTGCTTTTTGAAAAAGCAGGCATTGACCCCGAATATTACTTGGTGGTCGATTCTTCATCAGATCTGCCATATGACTTTTACCGTCCAGGTGAGGAAGAGGAACGGCTGCCGATTCATCTATTGATGAAAAATGGGGACTTGCGAGAGCTTTCCCGCGAATCGGAAATCGTCGATGCAATTTCGGGAAAACGCAGAACGGACCACAAGCTTTACTATCCGGCTGATTTTCTTGAGGACACTGCCATTGGTGCAGAGTGGAAAAAGAAAATTCGCGCCCTTTTACAATAAGTATTGTTAAATGGAGTAGGAGATGACGAACATTGCTGAAAGATCATGCCAAACTGATGCAGGCAATTCTAGTTTCCGGTGAAATAATCGGAAGAAAAAAGCTGCAGAAGATGATATATATTGCTAAAAAAATTGATTTTCCGTTTCAAGACCGCTTCCAATTTCACTTTTACGGCCCATACTCTGAGGAATTGACCACACGCGTGGAGGAGCTTTGCAATATGGGTTTTCTTAATGAAGTGAAGGAGAAAAAGGGCGGATATTATCAATATCGCTATACATTGACCGATTCAGGCAAGGAGTTTTTGAGTTTAAACGAAGTGGACATGCCTTGCTTGGAGGATTGCCTGACCGATATGAATGACCAGAATGCTAGATTCCTTGAACTGGTTTCTACGGTTTTATATTTTGATAATCTTCCAAAGGAAGAGGTGGCCCAGAAGGTTTTCACGCTAAAAAGCAGCCAGCGCTACACGGTTGAAGAAATCGATGAGGCGTATCGGTATATCGAAACACTTAGAGAAAAAGTAATCCAGGAAGTTTAAATAGAGGTTGAAGCGCCCACGTCCGCTACAGGATGTCTGGGCGTTTTTTATTGGGAATTTTCGCGGCTCTCGGTATCCATTTTTGTGTAGGTTTGGTACAATTTTACTACTAAAGTTGTGATGGGGTGTGGAATATGGGGGAATTTGCAGGATTGGTTGCGATCATAATGGTATTTACGATTCCGATTGTTGCGATTGTCGGCGGATTATCACTTCAAAAGACAAAATTACATGCAAAAATGGTAAAAGATCAGTTGGAACTTGAAAAATTAAAGCACCAAAACTACTTAATTGAAACGGAAAAAATGAGGCTGGAACTCGAAAAAATACAGCTGGAAAGCCCAAAAAACGACTTTAAACTATAAATAAAAAATAAAGTGTGAATCCAAAGCAAGACTTAGCGGATTCACACTTTATTGATTTTATTGGGGGAGTATCCACCCAAGGCGGACAAATGTTAACAAGCGGTTGACACCCTATTTGTCGCTGAAGCGAACCCCAGCTCTTGCGTAGTGGTTTTTGCTCATTTCTTCGATGAAGATGGTGATGTTTTCTTTTGGTGCGCCGGTAGTTTCGCTGACGGCGTCGGTTACTTTTTCAACGAGCGCTTTTTTTTGATCCTCGGTGCGACCTTCAAGCATTTTAACAGTTACATATGGCATACTAACTTCCTCCTTTTAATGGGTCATGATTGTAGTGTTCCACAAACGGCCAAAATGTGCAAGAATGGTCGGCACATTTGGTTTTCTTTTTCAATAAGGTTTCATGTATACTTAAAGGAAACTAGAGAGATACCAAGCTGTTTTTTCACGAGAGAGGAGAAACCCATTTGGAAGGTTTTAGTCGCTTTTTCGCATACCCGTTGGAGCTGGTTCCCTACGTCGCGATTACGCTCGTGTTTGCCTTTACATTTCACGAATTTGCCCATGCTTATGTTGCCTATAAATTCGGCGACCACACTGCCCAAAAGCAAGGCCGCCTGACGTTAAACCCGCTGCAGCATCTTGATCCATTCGGGACCATTTTAATTTTTATCGCTGGCTTTGGCTGGGCCCGTCCTGTTCCGGTCAATCGCTTTTTCTTTAAAAAGCCGCGCCTTGCCGGAGTGCTTGTGTCAGCCGCGGGGCCGCTAAGCAATTTGGTGCTGGCCTGCCTCGGCTTTATTATCGCCTATGGGCTGAACCGGTTTGGGGTCAATGCACCAGATCGTTTATATGATTTTTTTGAAATCTTTATTCAGCTCAATGTGGTATTGTTTATTTTTAATCTGCTTCCCCTGCCGCCGCTTGACGGCTACCGGATTGTGGAAGATTTGGCGCCCAATGAAGTCCGGGCCAAAATGACACAATATGAACAGTATGGGATATTAATTTTTCTGATATTAGTCATCACACCGCTCGACAGCTATACGATTCAGCCGATTTTTAATGTTGTCGTCCCGTGGGTGGCTGGTGGATTAAGCAATTTCTTTTATGGGCTGTTTTTTTAAAGGAGGTTTATAGCATCAATGGAAGAAAACAAGAAAAAACTAGGTTTTAATATTATTAAAAACGACCCGACGGACGGGCACAAGGGCTATGGCAAGGGGGCGTTGAGCCTTGATAATGTTTCGCCGGTCATTATTGACGTCAATGCCGGAGAAGCAGAGATTGATGTCGGTGCGATGCATGCCCGCAGCGTTGTTGAAAAAGGGATCAAATTCCTCCCGAATCAGGACGATGTGCCAAACGGCAAGCCTTATTGGCTTGTGTGGGTGACGGTTGACCGCAAGCCGGAAGGTCCTTATTATGCTGGAGTGACGGCCTGTTATATGACTGTTGACCGGGAAATCCGCCGCGGCTACAAGTCGCTGCCGGAGCACGTTAACCGCATGGATAAATCGCTGAAGCGCCACATTATCGTCGAACATATGGACGACAAATCGAAAAAGGTGCTAGCCGATTTCCTGCGCGGCCATAACGAAGATTTATGGAACAATTCGACCGATGAACTGAAAAACGGTTTGCAGGCTGATTAGAATATTTTAGGAAAAATCAAGCCCCTTTTAAACGCTAATTATGAACATTTTTTTACAAAAATAAAAGATGTCAAACTCTTGTAGTTTTTTTCAAAAATGGGTAGTATTATAAGAAGTGTGAAAACACTGTAAGACTAGGACAGGAAAAAGCTCCGGGGCTGCCCCGGAGCTTTTTCCGTTCATTTAACTCCATGGAAGAATGCGTTTATACCATGGGGTTTTTTGGTCATCGCCGTTCTTATCATGCTTTTTGGAACCGCCTTTGCCGATATGCTCGGTGCAATATTCGGTTGGTTCAGTGCCAGTCACGTAGTAGGTGAAGCGGCGGACTGGGCAATCCCTGGTCGCCAGCTTGCCGTTCGTCGGGTCGACGTAAAGCCCGATGACACCCTCTTTTGGCGGCTTGAATGCTTTGACGGGCTTGCCGTCCAAAGCCTCCTCCATGAAATTCGCCCAAACGTTCTTCGCATACGTTTTTTCGGCAGTAACATCAAGCGGTTTGCCGATATCATAGCCTGCCCAAACGGCCGTCACCAGCTGCGGCGAGAAGCCAATCATCCAGCTGTCCGTTTCCGTCGAACCGGATTTTCCGGCATAGGGACGGGTCAAGTCGTTGATGATAGTACTTCCCGTCACCCTGGCATAGCCGCTTAGCTTTGGATCGAACACGCCGGTCATCATTTGCGTCATGACGAACGCTTTGGCCGGGTCCAGCACTTTTTCATCTTTATTTTCCTTTTCAAAAATGACATTGCCATTAAAGTCTTCCACTCTCGTAATCAGGTTCGGGCTGACCTTTTTACCGCCATTGGCGAACATGCTGTAGGCGTTCGCCATTTCAATCACCCGGACGCCTGAGGTGCCAAGCGCAAGTGACGGTACCTTTGACATTTTGGTCGACAGGCCAAATTTCTTCGCTGTATCAATTAATGTTTCTTCCCCTAAAAAGAGGTGGGTTTTTACGGCAAAAATATTATCCGAAACGGCAAGGGCCTGAGCAAGAGTAATCTCGCCGTCAGCATACTTGTTGTTAAAATTATGCGGCGTATAGTCGGCCTGGCCGTCATCAAACTGGAATTTCGTAACCTCGCTCCGCATCGTTGACGATGGCGTGAAGCCGTGCTCAAGGGCCGCGTAATATAGGAGCGGCTTGATGGTCGAGCCTGGCTGGCGGACCGCCTGAACGGCTCGGTTGAATGGACTTTTTTCATAATCCCGGCCGCCGACCATCGCCTTAACATTGCCGTTTTTCGGATCCATTGCGACAAGACCGACCTGAATTTCCGAGGATTTTGAGACATACCGATTGACCTGCTCCTCAGCCGCCTCCTGCTGCTTCATGTTCAGCGTTGTATAGACCTTTAGGCCACCAAGGGCAATCGTCCGGTCATCGAGATGAAGCTGATTTTTCAAGGCTTTTTTAACCGCATCCTGAAAATAAGGGGCGGTTCTGGCTTTGTGCGTCGGGTATTCGCCCACAAAAATAAGGCGCTGCCCCGCCGCAATTTGGGCTGCATCTTTCTTGATGTATCCGTTTTTCACCATGCTTTGCAAAATGATGTTTTGCCGGGCTTTCGCGTTTTCGATAGATCGGAGCGGCGAATAGATGCCCGGCCCCTTCGGAATGCCTGCGAGCAAGCTTGCTTCTGCCAGCGAGAGGTCGGCCGCTTTTTTACCATAATAATATTGGCTGGCTGCTTCGACTCCATAAGCGCCGTTGCCGTAATAAATCGTATTTAAATAGCCTTCGAGAATTTGTTGTTTAGAATAGTTCATCTCAAGGCGGATCGCATAAAAGGCTTCGGTCAGCTTTCGCGTCCATGTTTTGTCATGCTCGAGGAAAAGGTTCCGAGCGTATTGCTGGGTGATGGTACTTGCCCCCTGAACCTTGGCGAAGGCCTTGACATCGGCAAGAACCGCCCCGGCAATCCGCTTATAATCAAACCCATGATGCTCGTAAAAATTTTTATCCTCTATCGCGATGGTCGCATTGACGAGATCCGGAGAGATATCGTTAAGCTTTGCCCAGTAGCGCTTCTGGCCGTTATTGCTTTCGCCGATCAGCGTTCCGTCGTCAGCGAAGAATAACGTCGACTGCGGAACGGCGAGCGGCGGCGGTCCTAGTATTTTCGCATAGGCGAGGACGCCGAGGAAAAGTACAAGCATACAAATCATGCCAATCAAGCTGATGATGATTAGAGCACGCAAATATTTAACTGTTTTTCGAAAACCGTGATTCGTCATGACTTCCATGCTAACTTCACCCCCTGTTTGTTTGTCATACCGTTTTGACGGGAAATTTTGGATTTTGAAAAAAACCGATAGTAATAGTATTGAAAAAATAGACTCTTTTTAAACAATTTTTTGCAGGAATTTGAAACATTTTTGCTAGACTTTTTCGTGTGTTTGTAATTCAATAGTTTGGGTAGTATAAGTTTGAAGTGTTTACTTAGAAAAAAGAGGAAAGGAAGATGGTTAGATGGGCGGACTTTGGTTTACGGAAAAGCAGACCGAGAACTTTGGGATTACGATGAAAGTGAATCAAACTTTACATACAGAACAAACCGAGTTTCAAATGCTGGAAATGGTAGAAACAGCCGAGTGGGGCAACATGCTCTTGCTAGACGGCATGGTCATGACTTCGGTAAAAGACGAGTTCGTTTACCATGAGATGGTCGCACATGTGCCGTTATTTACGCATCCGAATCCGGAGAATGTGCTGGTGGTCGGCGGCGGTGATGGGGGCGTCATCCGCGAGGTGTTGAAGCACCCAAGTGTGAAAAAGGCGACGCTTGTCGATATCGACGGGAAAGTAATCGAGTATTCGAAGAAGTTCCTTCCTGAGATTGCCGGCTGGCTGGACGACCCTCGTGTCGATGTCCGCGTTGATGATGGGTTTATGCACATTGCCAATAGTGAAAATGAATACGATGTCATTATGGTAGACTCGACTGAACCGGTTGGACCCGCCGTTAACCTGTTTACAAAGGGCTTCTATGCCGGGATTTCCAAGGCATTGAAGGAAGACGGAATCTTTGTGGCCCAGTCAGACAACCCGTGGTTTAAAGCGGATCTGATTCGCAATGTGCAGCGTGACGTCCGTGAAATTTTCCCGCTGACCAACCTTTATGTTGCCAATATCCCAACCTATCCAAGCGGCCTGTGGGCATTCACCATTGGATCGAAAAAATACGATCCGCTCGCAGTTAGCGACGACCGCTTCCATGACATCGAAACACGATACTACACAAAAGAACTCCACAAGGCAGCCTTTGTTCTGCCGAAATTTGTGGGGGATTTATTGAAATAAATTGATCCGGTGATGTATTGGGGGGCGTACCCCCGTTAGAAAGGGGAATAAATGATGCGTTTTGATGAAGCGTATTCGGGGAATGTGTACATTAAGAGCCACCCGAATTTTGAGGAGAGTCAGGTTGTATTATATGGAATGCCGATGGACTGGACGGTAAGCTACCGCCCGGGTTCCCGTTTCGGCCCGGCACGGATTCGCGAGGTGTCGATCGGGCTTGAGGAGTACAGCCCGTACCTCGACCGTGAGCTTGATGAAGTAAAATATTTTGATGCGGGCGATATTCCGCTTCCGTTTGGGAATGCCCAGAAGAGCCTTGATATTATTGAAGATTTCCTTGACCAGGTATTGGCTGCGGGCAAATTCCCGTTTGGCATGGGCGGGGAGCACCTAGTTTCCTGGCCGGTTATGAAGGCTGTTTTTAAAAAATATCCGGATTTGGCGATTATCCATATGGATGCTCATACCGACCTGCGTGAAAATTATGAGGGTGAGCCGTTATCGCACTCTACACCAATTCGTAAAATCGCTGAGCATATTGGGCCGCACAATGTGTATTCTTTCGGCATCCGTTCCGGGATGAAGGAAGAATTCGAGTGGGCCAAACAAAACGGCATGCATATTTCCAAGTTTGAAGTGCTTGAGCCGTTAAAGGAAATCCTGCCGAAGCTTGCCGGTCGTCCGGTTTATGTCACAATCGATATCGACGTCCTCGATCCGGCGCATGCGCCAGGAACTGGTACCGTCGATGCGGGTGGAATCACCTCAAAAGAGTTGCTTGCTTCGATTCATGCGATTGCCCGTTCTGAGGTAAATGTGGTCGGCTGCGATCTTGTTGAAGTGGCGCCAATCTATGATCCATCCGAACAAACAGCCAATACTGCGAGCAAGCTAATTCGTGAAATGATGCTGGGATGGGTGAAATAACTAGTGGGGGTCATCTGGCTCCGATGATGTAACGAGTAAAAATAAAGGGGGAACTGACCCCTACAGGTTGCCTGCCCTAGTTTTGGGTAGGCTTCTTTTTGATTTGCAGGCTTTCCAAGTTTATAATAGGAAAAGTATGCGAAACGGCGTGAAAGTCAATGTTATAGACATGGACAGAGAAAAAAGAGCTTATCAAAGTTCCTTTTTAAAAAGAAAAGGAAGTGCAGTATGGAGATTCCGGTAAGGGTTAATGTAAAGACGACGATTGATGAACAGGAGACGTTTGAACTGACGGTGTTTGGCCGCTATTTTCAAAAGAATAACGGCTCCTACCTGCAGTATGAGGAAGTGCTGGAGGAGGGGACGGTGCGCACGATTGTGAAAACATCTCAAGACGAGGCACTGATCCTAAGAAGCGGCCCTTTGAAGATGCGCCTGCCCTTTCAACTGAATCGGAAGCTTCGCGGTAGTTATGAGCTGGCGTTTGGGACATTTGAGACAACGACAAAGGCGCGGAAGCTGGACTATTCATACGACAATGGCAACGGACAAATTAGCATCCTATATGATTTTGCCATGCAGGGGACGCCTGCCGGTACATACCATTTAGAAATAAGTTTTCAGGAGGAACAAAAATGAATATTGTGGGACAAGTGCAGCAAAAGATTAAGGAGGAAATTCGGGCGGCGGTGCTGAAGGCAGGGCTCGCGTCTGAAGAACAGATTCCGGATGTGATTCTCGAAACCCCGAAGGAAAAGGCGCATGGTGACTATTCGACCAATATGGCGATGCAGCTGGCACGGGTGGCAAAGAAGGCGCCGCGGATGATTGCCGAGGCCCTTGTGGAGAACTTTGACCGTTCCAAGGCTTCTATTGAAAAAATGGAAATTGCCGGGCCGGGGTTTATCAATTTTTACATGAATAATTCGTATTTGACTGAGCTGATTCCGACAATTTTGCAGGCTGGGGACAAGTATGGCGAGACGACAGTTGGCGGCGGCCAGAAAATCCAAGTGGAATTCGTGTCGGCGAATCCAACGGGTGACCTTCACTTAGGACATGCTCGCGGTGCGGCGGTCGGTGATTCTTTAAGCAACATTTTGGCCAAGGCTGGCTATGATGTGTCCCGTGAATATTACATCAATGATGCGGGAAATCAGATTAATAACCTGGCGCTTTCTGTGGAAGCGCGCTATTTCCAAGCGCTTGGTCTGGAAAAAGAAATGCCGGAGGACGGCTACCACGGTGCGGACATTGTGGGGATCGGCAAGCAGCTTGCGGAAGAGTTTGGCGATAAATATGTAAATGTCTCGGAAGAGGAGCGGTTTGAATTTTTCCGGGAGTATGGCTTGAAATACGAAATGAAAAAGCTCCAAAGGGACCTCGAGGACTTCCGTGTCCGCTTTGATGTGTGGTACTCGGAAACATCCCTTTATAAAAATGGAAAAATTGACACGGCGCTGGCGGCATTGCGGGAGAGCGGATATATTTACGAGCAGGACGGCGCGACCTGGCTGCGTTCTACCGAACTTGGCGACGACAAGGACCGCGTGCTGATTAAGCAGGACGGCTCTTACACGTATTTAACGCCGGATATTGCCTATCACAAGGACAAACTCGAGCGGGGCTTTGAAAAGTTGATCAATATTTGGGGAGCGGACCATCACGGTTATATACCAAGGATGAAGGCGGCGATTCAGGCGCTCGGCTATGACCGCGAGGCGCTCGAGGTTGAGATCATCCAGCTTGTTCATTTATATAAAAACGGCGAGAAGATGAAGATGTCGAAGCGGACTGGAAAGGCTGTCACAATGCGGGATCTGGTCGATGAGGTCGGCCTCGATGCGACGCGTTATTTCTTTGCGATGCGCAGCTCGGATACGCATATGGATTTTGATTTGGATTTGGCGGTGTCGCAGTCCAATGAAAATCCGGTTTACTATGCGCAGTATGCTCATGCGCGGATTTGTTCCATTTTGCGGTCTGGCGAAGAACAGGGCTTTGCAGTTGATTCCGGCGCTGACTTTTCAATGGTCGCTTCCGAAAAGGAAATCGAATTGTTGAAAAAATTGGGCGAGTTCCCGCATGCGGTTGGCGAAGCGGCATTGAAGCGCGTGCCGCACCGGGTTACCAATTACATTTTTGAATTGGCTTCGACGTTCCACAGCTTTTATAATGCGGAAAAGGTACTTGAAAGCGGTGAGCCTGAGCGGACTAAGGCCCGCCTTGGATTGGTGAACGCTGTGCAGATTACGTTACGGAATGCGCTGGCGTTGATTGGGGTTTCGGCACCGGAAAAAATGTAATTTTTGAATAGGTTTTGGTATTGAGGTTCCTTCGATATATGAGGGAACCTTTTTAGAATTATTTTAATGTGTAAGTAAAATTGAAAAAGTGGAAAGTAAAGTTCGCAGTTAGGAAAGTATTTTTGAAAAATGGAAAGTATTTTACCGGAATTGGAAAGTAAACGCCTCAAAACGGAAAGTAAATGAATTGGGACCATGAATCAGAGGTGATTTTTCCATAAAAATACCTAAAAATATGAATACCCTCCAAAAAAATGCAAATAGTAATAGTGTACTTATTTGTGAGGAGTGGACCGAACGCATGAATGTAGGCAGAGCAAAGGAAATTTTGGAATCCGCGGATATGATTAATGTGACCTATGAGGGAACGCAAGTCATTATCCAGCATGTGGACGAAGCATCGAAAATGGCGCGGATATATTCCAGGACGGATCCTGAACATGAGCAGGACGTTCCTGTCTTAAATTTAATTGAAGAATAAAAGAGTCTCCGGGGTCGGGGACTCTTTTTACTGGAGTTATTTAATTTCTAGCGCACCTCCACTAATCCGTTTAAAGCCGCGAATCTTGCTTAAATCCTCCACTAATTTCAAACAGGCTTGATCCTTCGCTTTTGCCTCAATCATGAAATCAACATCCTGCCCAGCCTCTTTCAGCAATTTTAAAAATGGCATGATAAACTCTGGGTCGACGAAATCCGCATGGGAGCGGTATTCTTTTTCTGACTTGGGAGAGGAGATGTGTACCTTTGGCAAGAGGCTCGGCCGATGGGACCAGGTTTGGAAAATGCTTGATATCAGTTCCTCAAGCGGCTTGGCACAAGGATTGGCCATATGGTGATGGTAATCAAAAACGAACGGAATCGTCTCTTCTTCACACACAGCCAGCGTCTCTTCTGCGGTATACGTTTTGTCGTCATTTTCTAAGGTCATAATATTTTTTATATGAGCAGGCAAGGCTTTCAGGTTTTGATGGAAACTGGAAAGGGCCTTCTGTTTGTCACCATAAGCACCGCCGATATGGATGTTAATCAAGCTTTCAGCCGCAACTCCCATGGCATCCAGCATTTGAAAATGGTAAGTCATGTCGATTACCGCGTTCTTAGTAATTTGCGGCTTTGGCGAGGTAAACAAGGTAAATTGGTTCGGGTGAAAACTGACCCTTAGGTTGTGCTTTTTCACAAGGTCGCCAATTTCCTGCCACTCGCTGCGAAATGGGGCGACGAAGTCCCAGCGCACCTCCGGATGGGTGGCAAGCGGAACAATCGAGCTGGAGAATCGATACAGCTCCAGCTCATGAGCCACATTATAATGGAGCATCCGCAGTGTGTGGTTCAGATTTTGTTTCGTAATCTCGCGGAGTTTAGCAGCCCGCTCCTCAGAGTCCAGCTGTTGATACCGCGCAAAGGTAAGCGTCTTGGCCGGAGAGGCATCCCACAAACTAATCGCATGGGAAACATACCCAAAGCGAATTCTCATTACTCCCACCTCCCATAGAAATAGTTCACCACAAATGTTCACGCCAGTGCCTGAGGCCTTATAAAAAGTAAGAAACTACTCCAGCAACAGCTTCTTTCATAGACCTGGACAAGTTTGGTTTGTTCAGTTGCTCGAGTGTGAGCCGGGTGGAGTCGTGGATGTCTTTGTCCAGTATGCCTTTTATTTGCTCAATAAAGCTTGGGTCGTAGATGTAGCAGTTGATTTCTTGGTTTAAAAAGAGGCTGCGTTTGTCAAAGTTAGCGGTACCGATGTCGGCGACCTTGTCATCAATGACGATGGTTTTGGCATGGTAAAAACCTTTATTATACTGATAAACCAATGCGCCTTCGCGAAGCAGCGTTCGTAAATACTTGAACGAAGCCTCTTTCACGAGTGCGTGGTCAGAAACTGCCGGTACAATGATTGTCAGACAGACGCCCCGCTGCACCGCCTTCTGCAGCTCCGCAAAAATCCTCCTGCTTGGAATAAAATAAGGTGTGCCGATGGTAATTGATTTTTCGGCCAATTGGATGAGACTGATGAACATACGTTCCAGCTGATCGGCTTCTGTCGGAATAAATTGCTGGCGGACGGAACCCTTAGGCAATTTCGGGAAATATTTTGCCTCACCCTGCAAGTAAACCCCTGTGCCCCGCTCCCAATCCATCAGAAACTCACTTTGTAGAAAATTGACACTTTCATTGCTAATTTTTAGATGATAATCGCGCCATGGACCAAGGCTTGGGTCTTCGTCAATATATTCCTTCCCGATATTAAACCCGCCAAGATAGCCAATGCGCCCATCTATAATCGAAATCTTGCGGTGGTTCCGGACCTGCATCGAGTAAAAAAGAAAGGGGAGTTTCACCGGATTGCTGAAGGCAAACTTGACGCCCGCCTCATGTAGCTCTTTTATCGCCGCCCCTTTTACTTTCCAGCTGCCAAGCCGATCCAGCAGCAAGCGAACCTCAACTCCGGTCCGTGCTTTTTCTTTTAAAATTGAAAAAAACTCCTGACTAAAGGCATCATCCTTTACAATATAAAACAACACATGGATATGTTTTTCTGCCTTACGCAGCACGGAGAAGTAGTCGTGAAACAGCTCCTTGCCATGAGTAAAAATGTCAAAATCACCATGCAGGATGGGAGTTTCCATTTTTCTTACAGAAGAATGATGCTTCTGTCGCCCTAGACAAAAGTCCAGAATAAGCCATATAATGAAAAGTAAGACAATTCCGAAAAAAATGACGAAAAAATTCATTGGAAAACCTTCCTCCAATCAGTTTCGTTAGTTTTTCCAACAACAAACATTTCTATAAGTTAGTAAAAATGGATTGACTGAATGCTCATTCATATTATAATAGAGTTAAGGTAATTCAGAAAATTTACTATTTTGAACATCTAGTAAAAAACTTAGGGGAGAAATCAACGAAAGGGGCTTATTTCATGAATGGACTTTTATGGGTCAACCTTATTGCCTTCTTGGCCGTAACCGCTTACGCGCTCAGCCTGTTCGTCTATGTTGTCAAAACACGGATCGAAT
The DNA here is from genome assembly GCF_058323225.1 of Neobacillus sp. PVCKKU3. Lineage (NCBI taxonomy): Bacteria > Bacillati > Bacillota > Bacilli > Caryophanales > Bacillaceae > Neobacillus > Neobacillus sp. PVCKKU3. The sequence continues at coordinate 77,747 of NZ_JBLVQN010000003.1, read as the reverse complement.
ATATGAAGCTTGGCAAAAAGGAAGAGTTTGACAACAATGTCAAAGAACGTATGCGAAAAATCTGGGTCATGGTATTCGGGCAGAAGAAGCTTTTAAAGGATAAAAAGAGTGGTGCCATCCACGTTATGTTCTTCTACGGCTTCATTCTTGTTCAATTTGGAGCGATTGATTTTATTTGGAAAGGGATTGCACCAGGATCCCACCTTCCGCTAGGACCGCTTTATCCGGCATTTACATTCTTCCAGGAGATCGTCACTTTAGTCATTTTAGTGGCAACTTTCTGGGCATTTCATCGCCGTTATGTTGAAAAACTTGTCCGCTTAAAAAGAGGCTTTAAATCAGGTCTTGTATTAATCTTTATCGGCGGCTTAATGGTTTGGGTACTGTTAGGTAACGGTATGGATCTTATCTGGCATGGCGAGGAACCTTCTTGGTCAGAACCGGTTGCATCGCTCATTTCAATCATCTTCGCCGGTATTGGCAAAACAGCAGCAGTATCCATCCTTTATGTGGCATGGTGGCTGCACTTGATTTTCTTATTGGCATTCTTAGTATATGTGCCGCAAGGAAAACACGCTCACTTAATCGCCGGTCCTGCAAACGTTTACCTGAATCGTTTGGATAAGGCAGGCAAACTGAGAAAGATTGACTTTGAAGACGAATCCGCTGAATCATTTGGCGTTGGAAAAATTGAAGACTTCACACAGCTGCAAATGGTTGACTTCTATGCTTGTGTAGAATGCGGCCGCTGTACCAATATGTGTCCGGCAACCGGCACAGGCAAAATGCTGTCACCGATGGATTTAATCGTGAAAATGCGTGATCACCTCACCAACCATGGTGCGGCTGTGACGCAAAAGCAGCCATGGGTGCCGACATTTGCATTCGCTGGCACCAAAGGTAACCAGATTGCACTTGCCGCAGCAGGCCAAGGCGCTTCTGAAACTGCAGCAACTTCCGTCTATAGCCCAAGCCTGATCGGCGATGTCATCACCGAAGAAGAAATCTGGGCTTGTACAACCTGCCGTAACTGTGAAGACCAATGTCCGGTTATGAACGAGCATGTTGAGAAAATTATTGATCTTCGCCGTTACCTAGTTTTAACAGAAGGAAAATTGGACGCTGATGCACAGCGCGCGATCACGAACATCGAGCGTCAGGGCAACCCTTGGGGCTTGAACAGAAAAGAGCGCGAAACATGGCGCGAAGCACGTGAAGATGTTCATGTTCCGACTGTCAAAGAAATGAACAAAGCTGGCGAAGAGTTCGAGTACCTGTTCTGGGTTGGCTCAATGGGCTCTTACGACAACCGCAGCCAGAAGATTGCGTTGTCCTTCGCTAAATTGTTGAACGAAGCTGGCGTGAAATTCGCTATCCTTGGAAACAAAGAAAAGAACTCCGGCGACACGGTCCGCCGTCTTGGAAACGAGTTCCTGTTCCAGGATCTTGCTGTGAAAAACATTGAAGAATTCGAAAAGGCTGAGGTTAAGAAAATCGTGACAATTGACCCGCACGCCTACAATATTTTCAAAAATGAATACCCTGATTTCGGGTTGCAGGCTGAGGTTTACCACCATACGGAGGTTCTTTTCGAACTAGTCCGCGATGGCCGTTTGAAGCCAAAGCATGCCGTGAACGAAACGATTACGTTCCATGACTCTTGTTACTTAGGACGTTACAACGACGTTTATGATGCACCGCGTGAAATCTTGAAGGCCATCCCAGGCGTGAAGCTGGTGGAAATGGAACGGAACCGTGAAAAGGGAATGTGCTGTGGCGCCGGCGGCGGCTTGATGTGGATGGAGGAAGAAACAGGACACCGCATCAACGTGGCACGTACAGAGCAGGCATTATCGGTGAACCCATCAGTCATCAGCTCCGGCTGTCCATACTGCTTGACAATGCTGTCAGACGGTACGAAGGCGAAAGAGGTTGAAGACAAGGTTGCTACCTACGACGTGGCTGAGCTTCTTGAAAAAGCTGTCTGTGGTGAACCCGCGGCAGTTGCATCGTAAGACTGAAAATTGAATTTTAAAATAGCAGAGGTTGATTGCATACACGCGAAAAAATTTTAGGAATTTTGTGTAAAACAATTCAACTTCTGCTATTTTTTTTGTAAAATAGAATAAGTGGATTAAAACGCTTACATTTCCTTTTTTAATTAAATGCGTGGGCAGGGTGATCCCCTGGACCTGCGTTAGTTTTTGCAGCAGTGTTGAGCGAGCGTTCAGTCGATGATGAAATCAGCACGCTCCCATTTTTTTATGTACCAGTGACTGAAAATTGGGAAAAGGCATAATTGTTTTTTGAAATAAAAACAGGGGAAAGGAATGTTTTGAATGAGCAGAACGGTTATCTTAAGCGGGGTTAGAACGCCTTTTGGTAAATTGGGCGGGGCATTGAGCGGCTTTAGCGCTTCTCAGTTAGGCGGTATAGCCATTAAAGAAGCGTTACAACGTGCTAATGTGAATCCGGAAGACGTGCAAGAAGTGATATTTGGATCAGTCCTGCAGGGTGGACAAGGGCAAATCCCATCCCGCCAAGCTGCGCGGGGCGCTGGGCTGCCATGGGAAGTAAAAACAGAAACGATTAACAAGGTCTGTGCATCAGGTCTGCGCAGCGTCACGCTTGCTGACCAAATCATCCGCGCCGGCGATGAAGAAGTGATTGTTGCAGGCGGTATGGAATCAATGTCAAATGCACCGTACATTTTGCCAAAAGCAAGGTGGGGCCTAAGAATGGGCGACGCGGCTGTTCAGGATTTGATGATTCACGATGGATTGAGCTGCAGCTTTACCGGCGTGCATATGGGAACGTACGGAAACTCGACTGCTGAAGAGATGTCGCTTAGCCGCGAAGCACAGGATGAGTGGGCATTAAGAAGCCACCAGCGGGCAATTGAAGCAATCGAGAGCGGCAAGTTTGCCGAAGAGATTGTGAAGGTGGAGGTGCCGCAGCGCAAAGGGGCGACGGTAGTAGTCGAGCATGATGAAGCGCCGCGGAAAGACACTTCTATAGAAAAATTAGCGAAGCTTGGACCGGCGTTTAATGGTGAAGGTACCATCACAGCAGGAAACGCACCAGGGGTCAATGATGGGGCCGGTGCACTCGTGTTGATGAGCGAGGAACGTGCGGAGCATGAAGGCCGGCGGGTAGAAGCGGTCATCATCGGCCAGGCTGCGATTGCGGTAGAAGCCAAGGACTTCCCGCAAACACCGGGACTTGTTATCAATGAAATTTTACGAAAAACAGGCCGAAGCCCTGAGGAAATTGACTTATTTGAAATCAACGAAGCGTTCGCGGCCGTAGCGCTGGCGAGCGGCCAAATCGCCGGCTTGGATCCGGAAAAAGTTAATGTCAACGGCGGTGCGGTTGCCCTTGGCCATCCAATTGGCGCAAGCGGAGCGCGCATCATCATTACTTTGTTGCATGAGTTAAAGCGCCGCGGCGGCGGGATCGGAATTGCGGCCATCTGCAGCGGCGGCGGCCAGGGCGATGCGATTATGATTGAGGTGCCGAAGAGGTAACGTGAGGCGGCTTACTCTCGGATAAGGAAGAAATACTCTCGGATAGATTGGCTTTACTCTCGGATAAGGAAAAAATACTCTCGGATAGAGTGAACTTACTCTCGGATGAGAGGGAAATACTCTCGAATGAAACAAATAATACAAAAAATCGCGGCCGAAAATTTAATTCCGACCGCAAACGGAGGGGAAAACATGAAGGTTGAAAAGGTAATGGTAATTGGGGCCGGCCAAATGGGCTCGGGAATTGCCCAGGTTTGTGCACAAGCTGGTTATAAGGTTATTTTAAACGATTTGAAATCGGAATTTGTTGAGCGCGGACTCGGGGTTATTAACAAAAACCTATCCCGCAACGTGGAAAAAGGCCGCCTAAGTGAGGAGCAAAAGCAGGAGGTGCTTAGCAACCTGACTTCATCAACAGACCTGCAAGACGCATCCGGCGTGGATCTTGTCATCGAAGCAGCTGTTGAAAACATGGAAATCAAAACGAAAATCTTTGCGCAGTTAGACGAAATTGCACCGGCGCATGCGATTTTAGCAAGCAATACCTCCTCGCTGCCGATTACGGAAATCGCGGCAGCAACGAAGCGTCCGGAAAAGGTCATCGGTATGCACTTCATGAACCCGGTGCCTGTCATGAGGTTGGTGGAAATCATCCGCGGCTTGGCAACGGCTGATGAAGTGTATCAGGTCATCGAAGACATGACAAAAACGTTATCCAAAGTGCCTGTAGAGGTAAACGACTTCCCTGGCTTTGTTGCCAACCGCGTGCTGATGCCGATGATTAACGAAGCGATCTATACATTGTACGAGGGCGTGGCTACGAAGGAAGCGATCGACGAAGTGATGAAGCTTGGCATGAACCACCCAATGGGGCCGTTAACGCTGGCCGACTTTATCGGTTTGGATACCTGCCTTTACATCATGGAAACATTGCACGAAGGCTTTGGTGATGACAAGTACCGCCCATGCCCGCTGCTGCGTAAATATGTAAAAGCAGGCTGGCTGGGTAAGAAAACGGGACGTGGATTTTACGAATACGCATAAGCAGAATTACTGTTAAATTTTATAAAAATAGAAAAATAGAGATAACGAATTGGTCTACTCGGGAGAAAACTTTTTCAAGAATAGCAGTAGGGGTCTTAAAAATAGGGGTAGCAAGATTCAAGCAAAGAATACAGAATCCTCGAGAAAGGGGCATTAAAAATGAGTTCGGTCACACTACTTTCTCCAAAAGGGGAGTTCAGCATGAATCTAACATTCACACAAGAGCAAGAAATGATGCGCAAAATGGTGCGCGACTTTGCCGCCATTGAAGTAGCGCCGTTTATAGAAAAAATGGAAAAAGGAGAGTTCCCACGTGAAATTCTCCGCAAAATGGGCGGGCTTGGCCTGATGGGCATCCCGGTTCCAGAGCAATATGGCGGCGCTGAGATGGATTTCACCTCCTATATCATCGCCATCAACGAGCTTTCTAAGGTCAGTGCGACAATGGGCGTGATTTTGTCGGTGCACACTTCTGTGGGCACGAACCCGATTCTTTACTTTGGAACGGAGGAGCAGAAGCAAAAGTACGTACCAAAGCTGGCCGCTGGTGAATACTTAGGCGCTTTCTGTTTAACGGAGCCGAGCGCCGGGTCGGATGCCGCCAGCATGAAGTCGAGGGCGGTTTGCGACGGCGGCCATTATGTGATTAACGGTTCCAAGGTCTTCATTACCAATGGCGGCGAGGCTGATGTTTACATTGTTTTTGCAAAAACAACTCCTGAATTGGGAGCTAAAGGCGTGTCTGCCTTTATTGTGGAAAAAAATACCCCCGGACTTGTGATTGGCAAGGACGAGAAGAAAATGGGCCTGCATGGCTCGAGAACGGTGCAGCTTACTTTTGAGGATATGCGCGTTCCGGCTGAGAACCTGCTTGGTGCTGAGGGCGAAGGTTTTAAAATTGCGATGGCGAACCTCGATGCCGGCCGCATCGGAATTGCCGCCCAGGCGCTTGGAATTGCTGAAGCCGCACTGTCGGCCGCAACCGAATATGCGAAGGGGCGCCATCAGTTTGGGAAACCGATTGCCGCCCAGCAAGGGATCGGATTTAAGCTTGCTGATATGGCGACGAATGTGGAGGCTGCTAGATTACTAGTCTACCGAGCAGCTGATTTGCGTGGACAGGGCTTGAAATGCGGCAAGGAAGCGTCGATGGCGAAGCTTTTTGCAACAAGAACAGCGGTTGAGGTTGCGACTGAAGCAATCCAGGTCTTCGGAGGCTACGGCTATACCGAGGATTATCCAGTTGAGCGCTACTTCCGCGATGCCAAGGTGACGGAGATTTATGAGGGAACGAGCGAGATTCAGAGGATTGTGATTAGCAAGCATCTGTAATTTCTTTATATTTCCAATAAATGTTGAGAGACTGCTAATTTTTGTAGTGGAATCTTAAAAAAATGTCGTGAGAGGGTCCGAATACGTCGTGAGAATCTTGCGTTTGTAAGTATTATCCAAATTTTGTTTTGAAACACCTCACAATTGTCGTGAGAACGCTGAATGATGTCGTGAAGCGCTCTAAATTTGTCGTGAACTACACAAATTGTGTCGTGAACAGTATAAAGCTTGTACCAGGATACCTATCAATTTTCATAATCAAGGAGGATACCCAAAATGAACTTCAAATTAACCGAAGAACATGAAATGATTCGCAAAATGGTGCGCGACTTTGCGCAGAACGAGATTGCTCCAACGGCTGCTGAGCGTGATGAGGAAGAGCGCTTTGACCGGGAGATTTTTGACAAAATGGCGGAGCTTGGCTTAACGGGAATTCCATGGCCGGAAGAGTACGGCGGCATCGGCAGCGATTATCTTGCTTACTGTATCGCGGTTGAAGAGCTTTCCCGCATCGATTCATCAGTCGGGGTTACCCTTTCCGCACACACATCTCTTGCCAGCTGGCCAATTTACAAGTTCGGTAATGAAGAGCAAAAGCAAAAATACCTTCGTCCGCTGGCTGAAGGTTCAAAAATCGGAGCTTATGGCTTAACCGAGCCAGGCAGCGGCTCTGACGCAGGCGGGATGAGAACGACGGCACGCCTTGAGGGCGACCACTACGTGCTGAACGGTTCAAAAATTTTCATTACTAATGGCGGTGAGGCCGACATTTATGTCGTATTTGCACTAACCGATCCATCCAACAAGCAGCGCGGTACAACAGCATTTATCGTTGAAAAAGATTTCGCGGGATTCTCTGTTGGGAAAAAAGAAAAGAAACTGGGCATTCGTTCATCACCGACAACAGAAATTATTTTTGAAGATTGCAAGGTTCCGGTTGAAAATAGACTTGGCGAAGAGGGTGAAGGCTTTAAAGTGGCGATGATGACACTTGATGGCGGCCGCAACGGCATCGCGGCGCAGGCAGTCGGTATTGCCCAAGGCGCGCTTGATGCAGCAGTTGACTATGCGAAGGAACGCGTTCAGTTCGGCAAGCCAATCGCCGCCAACCAAGGCATCAGCTTCAAGCTTGCCGATATGGCGACAAACATTGAAGCAGCAAGACTATTAACCTATCAGGCAGCATGGCTTGAGTCCAACGGTCTTCCTTATGGTAAGGAGTCCGCTATGTCTAAACTGTTTGCAGGCGATACAGCGATGAAGGTAACAACAGAAGCAGTTCAGGTGTTCGGCGGCTACGGCTATACGAAGGATTATCCGGTCGAACGCTTCATGCGTGATGCAAAAATCACGCAAATTTACGAGGGCACTCAGGAAATTCAGCGCCTTGTTATTTCTAGAATGATTACGAAGTAAAACGAAAAGCGGAAGCGCCTTGACCGGGGGCGACAGGCATAAGACGAGCCGGCGAGAAGGCTGCTTTTTAGCCTTCTTGACGGATTGGCTGTAGACCTTCGAGCCCCTAGGCGCTGTAGCTAGACAAGGAGCGGTTCGAGCGCGATGAATAAACGGGAGGTTCAGGCCTCGGTCAAAGACGAACGCCTTGTGCAAAAAAGGCGTGATCAAATGATCAAAGGGGCCGTTGCACTTTTTAAAGAAAAGGGGTTTCATCGGACAACGACCCGGGAAATTGCCAGAGCGGCGGGCTTTAGCATCGGGACGTTGTACGAGTACATCCGGACGAAGGAAGATATTTTATATCTGGTGTGCGACAGCATCTATGATCATGTGAAGGAGCAGCTCGAGGAGAACCTTGATCACAAGCAAGGGACATTAGAGAGCTTAAAAGTGGGAATCTCAAACTTCTTCCATGTTATGGATGAATTGCAGGACGAAATCCTCGTCATGTATCAGGAAGTAAAATCCTTATCCAAGGACGCCCTTCCATATGTGTTAAAGAAGGAATTAGAGATGGTCGCCATGTTTGAAAATATGCTCCATAAATGTGTGGAGAACGGCGAACTTGAGATGTCAGAAAAACAAATCAAAATCATCGCCCACGATATTTTTGTCCAGGGGCAAATGTGGGGCTTCCGCCGCTGGGCGCTCCGGAAGCTGTTTACGCTGGACGAATACATTGAATTGCAGACGGAGTTTATTTTTAAAGGGCTTGGGGTAAAAAGGGACGGTTAAAAGAAGTAATTCAAGAATTTAAAAAAACAAGGGGGCTAAATTGAGATGAGTACAACCGGAAAATATCAGCCGAAGCATCATATTCGCTTTGTGACCGCGTCGAGTTTGTTTGACGGACATGATGCTTCCATCAATATCATGCGGCGCATCCTTCAATCAAGCGGAGCCGAGGTTATTCACCTTGGCCACAACCGCTCGGTCGAGGAGGTTGTCAACGCCGCCATCCAGGAAGATGCCCAGGGCATTGCGATTTCCTCTTATCAAGGAGGGCACGTTGAATACTTTAAATACATGTATGACCTATTAAAAGAAAAAGGCGCATCGCATATCCGCATTTATGGCGGCGGCGGGGGCGTCATCATCCCAAGAGAAATCAATGAACTCCAAGAGTACGGCATTGCCGGCATCTTCTCGCCAGAAGACGGCCGAAAGCTCGGGTTGCAGGGAATGATCGACCTAATGATTCAAGAGTGTGATTTTTCAACGGTTGCTTCAGAAAATATCCCAGAGCAAATCGAAAAGCTGCCGACGGGCGACACGAATGCCGTTGCCAAGCTGATTACAATTGCGGAAAATCATGTTGACCAAAAAAATGAGGCGGCTGCCACGGCTGAGCAGGTTCTTGAAAAAGTGAAGGAGCTTGAGAAGTCGATTCCGGTTATCGGGATCACCGGTACGGGCGGGGCCGGAAAAAGCTCGCTGACCGACGAATTGATTCGCCGTTTTATCAACGAGTTTCCAGCCAAAAAGGTTGCTATCCTTTCGGTTGACCCAACCAAGCAAAAAACGGGCGGGGCGTTACTTGGCGACCGAATCCGTATGAATGCGATTTTTTCGCCAAACGTCTATATGCGCAGCTTGGCAACCCGTGCATCAAGGAGCGAATTGTCGCTGGCCATTAAAGACGCCGTAGCGGTCACGAAGGCAGCCGGATTTGACTTGGTCATCGTCGAAACGAGCGGAATCGGCCAGGGCGACGCCGGCATCACGGAAATTTGCGATGTTGCCATGTACGTGATGACCAGCGAGTTCGGGGCGCCGTCCCAGCTGGAGAAAATCGACATGATTGACTTTGCCGACCTGATTGTCATCAATAAATTTGAGCGTAAGGGCTCCGAGGACGCGAAGCGCCAGGTGCAGAAGCAGTACCAGCGCAGCCATATGCTTTTTGAAAAAGATCCATCGGAAATGCCGGTGTACGGCACAATCGCCAGCCAGTTCCATGACCCTGGCACGAACGCCCTGTTTGCAGCCCTCGTTGAAAAAATCAATGAAAAAGCGGCGACCAATTGGGTGACATCATACAGCAAAGAGGCGAAGGTCGAAAAGCAAAACATCATCATTCCGACGGACCGCCGCTATTACTTAAGGGAAATTTCCGAAACTGTCCGCGGCTACCATAAAAAGGCGGAGCAGCAAGCAAATATTTCCCGGAAATTATTCCAGCTTGAAGGCGCCATTGAAGCGGTGAAGGATCAGCCAGAAGTCGTTGCAGCCCTTGAAGCGGTTAAACAGCAAACCGAAGCGCAGCTGACACCTGAGTCGAAGCTTATCTTGGACGGTTGGGAACAAACAAAAGCAGCTTACACAGCTGACAAATTCGTTACCAGAATCCGCGACAAAGAGATCATTACCATTTTAAAAGCAAAGAGCTTATCAGGGCTTGATATTCCAAAAGTGGCCCTGCCGAAATACAAGGATTACGGTGAAATCCTGCGCTGGGTGTATCGTGAGAACCTGCCGGGCTCCTTCCCGTACACAGCAGGCGTATTCCCGTTCAAGCGTGAAGGGGAGGATCCAAAACGCCAGTTTGCCGGCGAAGGCACACCGGAACGGACGAACCGCCGTTTCCACTATTTATCGAAGGACGATTCGGCAAAACGCTTAAGTACGGCGTTTGACTCAGTAACCCTATACGGCGAAGACCCGGATTACCGTCCCGACATTTACGGTAAAGTCGGCGAAAGCGGCGTCAGCGTTTGTACGTTAGACGATATGAAAAAGCTGTACGATGGCTTCGACCTCTGTCATCCGTCAACATCCGTATCGATGACGATCAATGGTCCGGCACCAATCATCCTGGCGATGTTCATGAACACGGCAATTGACCAGCAGGTGAAACGTAAAGAAGCTGAACTAGGCCGCGTTCTGACCGTCGAAGAATTTGCCCAAGTCCGCGCCTACACGCTGAAAACCGTCCGCGGTACAGTTCAGGCTGATATTTTAAAAGAAGACCAGGGCCAAAATACATGTATTTTTTCAACAGAATTTGCTTTAAGGATGATGGGCGATATCCAGCAATATTTCATCGATCATCAGGTTCGTAACTACTATTCCGTGTCGATTTCCGGCTATCATATTGCCGAAGCGGGAGCGAACCCGATTTCACAGCTGGCATTCACTTTGTCTAATGGCTTTACCTACGTTGAGTACTATTTAAGCCGCGGCATGAACATTGATGACTTCGCTCCGAACCTGTCGTTCTTCTTCTCGAATGGTTTGGATCCGGAGTACACCGTGATTGGCCGGGTGGCCCGCCGCATTTGGGCAACTGTCATGCGTGACAAGTATGGTGCCAACGAGCGCAGCCAAAAGCTGAAGTATCATGTGCAGACATCGGGCCGTTCACTGCACGCGCAGGAAATCGATTTTAATGATATCCGCACCACACTTCAGGCATTGATGGCGCTGCAAGATAACTGCAACTCGCTGCATACGAATGCATATGATGAGGCGATTACGACACCGACCGAGGAATCGGTCCGTCGGGCAATGGCGATTCAGATGATTATCACTAAGGAGCACGGCTTGACGAAGAATGAAAATCCGCTTCAGGGCTCTTTTATCGTAGAAGAGCTGACTGATTTAGTTGAAGAAGCGGTGCTTCAAGAATTCGAACGGCTGAATGACCGCGGCGGCGTCCTAGGCGCAATGGAAACTCAGTACCAGCGCGGCAAGATTCAGGATGAGTCGATGCACTATGAAATGTTAAAACATACGGGCGAACTGCCGATTATCGGGGTAAATACGTATTTGAATCCAAATCCTCCATCCGAGGAAGCGATTGATAATATGGAATTGGCTCGGGCGACGACGGAGGAGAAAGAGCTGCAGATTCACAATTTGCGTGCCTTCCAGGATGCGCACGCAGCAGAATCCGATGCAGCGCTGAAGCGGTTGAAGGAAGCGGCCACAAGCGGCGGCAACATCTTTGCCGAACTTATGGAAACCGTCAAAGTCGCCAGTCTCGGCCAAATCACACGCGCTCTATACGAAGTAGGCGGACAGTATCGCCGTAATATGTAATGAATGGGGACGTTAATTAAAAGGGGGGCACTCCCCCTTTTTTCGTTCCTTAAAAAATATTTTCCAATATTATGATATATCCTATATAATCAATATAGTATTTTACCTCCAGAGGTTATGGGCAGGTGTCAGCTTATGAGAGTAAATCATATAATCATGGTTTTAATAATTACAGCCTGGCCGTTATATTATCTTTATGAACTGCAACTAGGTGCTGTTTCGTTCCTGTTGCTGGCCATCTTCTTTTTGTACATATCTCTTAAAGAGCTAAAAATAGTAAGAGAACAGATTAAAAAGGATGAAGAGAAGCCAAAAAAGGAAAAAATCAAGTAAAACAAACAGCTAGAACTAGCATAAACCTCTAGAATTTGTTTATAATGAGGAATATGCGTTTTTAAGGAAAAACTTTGAAATAGCCGTTATTCACTCTACTAAGAGTGTTAAATAGAGAAAGGAAGTGCCGATATTGAGTTTAGCAATGTACTCAAAAGAGGAGCTGCAAGAGTTATCGCTCATCGAAATGGCTTATGAATTTATGAAAAATAGTAAGCAGCCAGTCGCCTTCGCCGATTTAGTGAAGGAAATTACCAAGGCTGCGGGTATTTCTGAATCAGAAATGCGTGCTCGTCTGGCACAGTTTTACACCGATCTAAATATCGATGGCCGATTCTTGACTTTAGGTGAAAACCGCTGGGGACTTCGCGTTTGGTATCCGGTTGATACCCAAGAGGAAGAAGTTGTCGCAGTCGTCAAATCGAAGAAGAAGAAGAAGAAGGTTGTCGAAGACGAGGATATCGATGAAATCGACGAATTTGAAGAACTCGATGACGAAGACTACGACGATGTCGACGACTTTGAAGAGGAAGATGATCTCCTTGACGATGAAGAGGAGAACCTTGACGAGATTGATGAAATCGACGACGAATTCGAAGATGAAGATGACGTTCTTGAGGATGAAGAAGAACTTGAATTCGAAGATGATGAAGAACTTGAAGATGACCTAGAAGAGGAAGAAGAACTTGAACTAGAAGATGAGGAAGAGGACGAGGATCTCTAATCTTAAACATCTCATCTCGGGATGAATAGGCTTGACTTTTTCATCAGCCCCTTGTATCATCTTGTTTGGGCTCCTTAAAAAGGACCATTCGAACGAATGTATACGCGCTCCCTTACAATGCGTAAGAGGAGCGCTTTTTATTTTGATAAAAACCCAGCTTTTATGGGGTTTTTTATTTTTTGGAGCAGCAGAAAAATAATTTTTGCAAAAATACCCTTTAACATTCTGAATAATGCACAAACTGTATCTGAGGGGGAATATTTACATGACAAAGTATATTTTTGTAACTGGCGGTGTTGTTTCATCGCTTGGAAAAGGGATTACCGCCGCATCTTTAGGACGCTTATTGAAAAATCGCGGCTTAAGCGTGACCACTCAAAAATTAGACCCGTACATCAACGTTGACCCGGGAACAATGAGCCCGTATCAACACGGCGAAGTGTTCGTAACCGATGATGGTGCGGAAACCGATTTGGATTTGGGCCACTATGAGCGTTTTATTGATATTAACGTAAACAAGTACAGCAACGTGACAACTGGAAAAATTTATTCCACTGTCCTTCGCAAAGAGCGCCGCGGTGACTATCTTGGCGCAACCGTGCAAGTTATTCCGCACATTACTAACGAAATCAAGGACCGTGTCTTCCGTGCCGGCAAAGAAACAAATGCCGATGTGGTAATTACGGAAATCGGCGGTACTGTCGGTGACATCGAGTCCCTGCCGTTTTTAGAAGCAATCCGTCAAATTAAAAGCGATATTGGCAGTGAAAACGTCATGTATATTCACTGTTCACTTGTTCCTTATATTAAAGCGGCTGGTGAAATGAAGACAAAGCCAACCCAGCACAGCGTAAAAGAGCTGCGCAGCCTTGGCATTCAGCCTAATATTATTGTTGTTCGTACTGAAATGGAAATTTCGCAGGATATGAAAGATAAACTAGCGTTATTCTGTGATATTGATGCAAAAGCAGTGATCGAGTGCCGTGATGCCGATACGCTATACTCCATTCCACTTGCTTTGCAGGAGCAAAACATGGACCAAATCGTTTGCGACCATTTGAAGCTGCAAACTGGGGAAGCGGATATGACTGAATGGAAAGCACTAGTTGACCGTGTGCTGAATCTTGCCAATAAGACTCGTATCGGATTAGTCGGTAAATACGTGGAACTTCAGGATGCCTATATTTCCGTAGTTGAAGCGTTGAAACATGCTGGTTACGCGTTTGATTCCGATGTAGAAATTAAGTGGATTAATGCTGAAGAAGTGACTAGCGAAAATGTGGTGGAACTTCTTGATGATGTAGACGGAGTGCTGATTCCAGGCGGATTCGGCGACCGCGGTGTCGAAGGAAAAATTGAAGCGATCCGCTATGCACGTGAGTCCAAAAAGCCATTGCTTGGCATCTGCTTAGGCATGCAGCTGGCGACCATTGAATTCGCCCGCAACGTAATTGGTTACAAGGATGCTCATTCTTCTGAGTTCGTACCGGAAACACAGCATCCAATCATCGACTTGCTTCCAGAGCAGAAGGATGTTGAGGATTTGGGCGGAACGTTACGTCTTGGTCTGTACCCTTGCCGTGTTGTTGAGGGAACAAAAGCCCATGAAGCGTACGAAAATAATGTCGTTTACGAGCGCCATCGTCATCGTTATGAGTTCAACAATCATTATCGTCAAGAAATGGAAGAGGCAGGCTTTGTCTTCTCAGGGACAAGCCCAGACGGCCGTTTAGTGGAAATCATTGAGTTGAAGGATCACCCATGGTTTGTGGCATCCCAGTTCCATCCGGAATTCATCTCTAGACCAAACCGCCCGCAGCCTTTGTTCCGTGACTTTATTAAGGCTACTTTACAGAAATAATTTTTTGAAATAATAAGACCAGTTATCCGGGCGCGGGACTGGTCTTTGTTTTTTGGTTAAAAATGGGCGGTTGGCGAGTAAAATGAGGAATTTGGCGAGTAAAAGTTAAAAATGAGCGAGTAAATCATGAAATCTGGCGAGTAAATTTCAATTTTAAGCCAGTAAATCAAAACGGCCCTTATTACAAGGACCGTTTCGCTTACATTTCGTATTCCGCCAAGATCTCTTCAATCGTAAATTTCAATCCGTAGTACACAAACAAGGCTGCCATCGAGGACGGATAGCCAATTCGGTTCCCAAACTCGTCTGGCAGCAAGCCTTTTGTCAGTCGCAAATCAATATGAACATCAGCAATTTCTGATAACCCACCCTCAGAATCATCCATCACAGTCGAAATAGCCACGAACGGAATTCCTTTTTCCTGAAGTTGACTCGCAATTGACAAAGCTGCCTCATCCGCAGAAGTACGCGCGAAAATCAATACACGATCGGCGATATCCAGGTCAGTCGCAGACTCCATCAGCAAAGCTTTCGCTGATTTTAAAGGCTCAGCGCCATCCACAGCTTCAGCTGAAACAGCCTTCATTTCTTTTTCACCATAAATATAAATAGAGCCGTCGCCGACAGGGGCCTGGGCAAGCAGGCGGGCCGCATCCTCAAACGCAAACTCTTCTTTTTCCTCTATTCTTTTAAATAAACCCATTAATTGAGTAGTGAACATTTTTAACATAAAAACCCTCCTCATATGCACTAATATTATAGACCTTTTTATAAAAATGCCAAAATAAATAAATTTCCATAAAATAACATGAACAGTTTCTAAAAATGATGCAGGATTTTTTCCTCGAGAAGGAGAATTTAATAATGATATATACATATTGAATCTATTAAATGAGGGAAGAGGTGTGGAAGAATGAAGGAGAAAATTTTAATCGTTGACGACCAGTTCGGCATCCGCATTTTATTGAATGAGGTTTTTCAAAAAGAAGGGTATCAGACCTTTCAGGCTGCCAACGGAGTGCAGGCGCTGGAGATTGTGAAAACACATGACCCGGACCTCGTGCTGTTGGATATGAAAATTCCAGGCATGGACGGGATTGAAATTTTAAAAAGAATGAGAGTGCTCGACCCGGACATTCGCGTCATTATCATGACCGCTTACGGCGAACTGGACATGATTCAGGAAGCAAAAGACCTTGGCGCCATCACCCACTTTGCCAAGCCGTTTGACATCGACGACATTCGCGCTGCCGTCAGAAAACATATCCCGCAAAAAACGAATTAATATATTTTTGAAAAAAAGCAGCGTCATATCGTTTGCTTTTTTTCAGCTAATAAGAAAGTATAAACTTTCTGTCGAAAGCTTTATACTTTCTTAACGCATAAGTGCAACTACGCCTCTGTCTTCGCCCTTAGGGGCTCGCCAATCGGCGAGTTTTCTTTATCCAGCGGAATGACGACGTTTTCATTATGACACTTTTACAAAACGCTGTTAGATTAATAGCAATTCTTACTTTCTTTTGATATGATACATAGTGAAAATTTGATTGGCTGCTATCTTTTGGAAACGATACATAATCAGCCATATGGTGGGAAAAATCAATATGGATAAACTCATTTCCGAAAGATACCGACCGAATTTAAGGAGGAAGAGATATGCCATTAGTTTCCATGAAAGAAATGCTCAACAAAGGTAAAGCAGAAGGCTATGCTGTAGGGCAATTTAACATCAATAACTTAGAATTCACACAAGCTATTCTTCAAGCTGCTCAAGAAGAGAATTCACCTGTAATCCTTGGTGTCTCTGAAGGCGCTGGCCGTTACATTGGCGGATTCAAAACCGTTGTAAAAATGGTAGAAGGCTTAATGGAAGATTATAAAATTACGGTACCAGTGGCTATTCACCTTGATCACGGTTCAAGTTTTGAAAAATGTAAAGAAGCAATTGATGCAGGTTTTACATCTGTTATGATCGATGCTTCACACCACCCATTCGAAGAGAACGTGGAAATTACTAAAAAGGTAGTAGACTACGCTCATTCAAAAGGTGTTTCCGTTGAAGCTGAACTAGGAACAGTTGGCGGACAAGAGGACGACGTTTCTGGAAGCATTATCTATGCTGACGCTAACGAGTGTGTTGAATTAGTTAAACGCACAGGTATCGACTGCCTAGCTCCTGCATTAGGTTCAGTACACGGCCCTTATAAAGGCGAACCAAATCTTGGTTTCAAAGAAATGGAAGAAATTGGTAAACTTACTGGTATGCCACTAGTATTACACGGTGGTACTGGAATCCCAACAAAGGACATCCAGCGTTCTGTTTCACTTGGAACTGCAAAAATTAACGTAAACACTGAAAACCAAATTGCTTCTGCAAAAACAGTTCGTGAAGTGCTAGCTGCTAAACCAAACGAGTATGACCCACGCAAATACTTGGGCCCTGCTCGCGATGCCATCAAAGAAACCGTAATTGGCAAAATGCGCGAATTCGGTTCTTCAGGCAAAGCCTAAAAAGCACTTTTTTGTAGTTATGATAAAATAAACCGCCCTACCAATAGGGCGGTTTCCGTGTGTTCAAAGTATATAGAAAATTTAGGCAAAAATGGAGGAGAGCAACATGAAATTTTTTATTGATACAGCCAACCTGGAAGAAATCCGCGAAGCGCATGACCTTGGTTTATTAGCAGGTGTTACGACAAACCCATCCCTTGTGGCTAAAGAAAAAGGCGTTTCTTTTCACGATCGTTTAAAAGAAATTACCGCCCTTGTTCCTGGTTCTGTTAGTGCAGAAGTAATCGCCCTTGATGCTGAAGGCATGATCAAAGAAGGCCTCGAGCTTGCTGCCATCGCACCAAATATCACCGTCAAAGTTCCAATGACTCCAGACGGCCTGAAAGCGGTCCATGCTTTTTCAAAAAAAGGCATTAAAACAAACGTAACTTTAATCTTCAACGCGAACCAAGCTCTGCTTGCTGCCCGCGCCGGTGCAACCTATGTATCTCCATTCTTAGGAAGACTGGATGATATCGGCCAAAACGGCTTAGACTTAATTTCCACGATTGCTGACATTTTCGCCGTTCATGACATTAAAACGGAAATCATCGCGGCATCTATCCGCCACCCGCTGCATGTTACGGAGGCAGCATTAAGAGGCGCGCATATCGCGACCATTCCTTACAAAGTATTGATGGGACTTACTCAGCACCCACTAACAGACAAAGGGATCGAAGCTTTCTTGAAAGATTGGAATAACCGCCAAGAAGCCTAAGATTTTTATGGAAATTTCTGTCTTTCCAAAATGATGGAATCCCTGCAAAAAAGGCATAATGGTTCCGCCGTTTTTCCATTTTCGTGTAAATTTTTTTATTTGTCATACATGAAAATATAATTTTCGTGTAAACTATAAATTAGACAACCTGTCGGAATTTGACTTATAATGTTGGAAAAATATACCTGTGGCCTTATTTTGGTTTAAAGGTGCTTTTTTTCGGGCAGTCTGCTAGAAAAGCTCGGTGAAAAAACAGACTTGTGTCACGTTCAAAAAAGTACCATTCCATTCAATCGATAAATCAATTTTTATATAGGCTTAGAAGGGAGTCGAAAATGGAAAAACTTAAAATTGCGGGCGGATATCCATTAAAGGGAACTGTAAGGGTCAGCGGTGCCAAAAATAGTGCTGTTGCCCTTATACCTGCGACGATTTTAGCGGAATCACCCGTTACAATCGAAGGACTGCCTGATATTTCCGATGTTGAAATTTTAAAGGACTTGCTTGAGGAAATTGGCGGCACAGTGAATATTACAGACGATGAAATGACGGTCGACCCATCGGCAATGATCTCCATGCCGCTGCCAAACGGCAAAGTTAAAAAGCTGCGCGCTTCTTATTATTTAATGGGCGCGATGCTCGGCCGCTTCAAAAAGGCAGTGATTGGTCTGCCCGGCGGCTGTCACTTAGGACCAAGACCGATTGACCAGCATATCAAAGGCTTTGAAGCGCTTGGTGCTCAAATCACGAACGAGCAGGGAGCTATTTATCTGCGCGCGGACGAGCTTCGCGGCGCCCGGATTTATTTGGACGTCGTCAGTGTCGGAGCAACGATTAATATCATGCTGGCAGCGGTAAGAGCGAAAGGCAGAACGATAATTGAAAACGCCGCCAAAGAGCCGGAAATCATTGATGTTGCGACCTTGCTCACGAATATGGGTGCGAAAATCAAAGGGGCCGGAACTGATGTCATCCGGATTGACGGGGTGGACAGCCTGCACGGCTGCAGACACACCATCATTCCAGACCGGATTGAGGCCGGAACCTATATGATTCTTGGCGCAGCAATGGGCGAGGGCGTGCTGATTGATAACGTGATTCCGCAGCACTTGGAATCGTTGATTGCTAAGCTTCGCGAGATGGGCGTGAATATCGAATCCGGCGATGATCAGGTGTTTGTTAACGGCCCTTCGAACCTGAAAGCTGTTGATATCAAAACGCTTGTTTATCCGGGTTTTCCAACCGACCTGCAGCAGCCATTTACAGCCTTGTTAACAAAGGCAGCGGGCTCAAGTGTGGTAACTGACACTATTTATGGTGCCCGTTTTAAGCATATTGATGAGTTAAGAAGAATGAACGCCAACATTAAAGTGGAGGGACGCTCTGCTATTATCAACGGACCAATCCAGCTCCACGGGGCCAAAGTCAAGGCGAGTGACCTTCGTGCCGGTGCAGCGCTGTTCATTGCTGGTTTGATGGCGGAAGGAATCACCGAAGTAACCGGTCTCGACCACATCGACCGCGGCTACAGCAACCTGGTCGAAAAATTAAACGGCCTCGGCGCCACTGTCTGGCGGGAGGCATTAACGCAGGAAGAATTAGAGCACCTTAAAAACACATAATGAGATATACTTATGAAGAAACGAAGTCTCATCAGAAAAAAATGGGGGATGGAGAACAATGGAAAGAAGTTTAACGATGGAGCTTGTCCGGGTAACTGAAGCAGCAGCGCTTGCTTCCGCACGCTGGATGGGCCGCGGTAAAAAAGACGAAGCAGATGGAGCAGCCACTTCGGCGATGCGCGATGTGTTTGACACCATTCCGATGAAAGGAACTGTTGTCATCGGTGAAGGGGAAATGGACGAAGCGCCAATGCTTTATATTGGAGAAAAGCTTGGGAATGGCTACGGGCCTCGTGTCGATGTTGCCGTTGACCCGCTTGAAGGTACCAATATTTTGGCGTCCGGCGGCTGGAATGCATTAGCTGTTCTCGCTGTGGCTGACCATGGCTGCCTGCTCCATGCTCCAGATATGTATATGGAAAAAATTGCAGTCGGGCCGGAAGCAGTTGGGCTAATTGATATCGACGCTCCTGTCATTGATAACCTGAAGGCTGTCGCGAAAGCAAAGAATAAAGACATTCAAGACGTGGTAGCGACTGTGCTGAACCGTCCGCGCCACGAGCATATCATTGCCCAAATTCGTGAAGCGGGTGCCCGCATTAAACTGATTAATGACGGTGATGTGGCCGGGGCCATCAATACTGCTTTTGATAATACCGGTGTTGATATTCTGTTCGGTTCGGGTGGTGCACCGGAGGGTGTTATTTCAGCAGTCGCCTTGAAATGCCTTGGCGGTGAACTGATTGGCAAATTGCTGCCGCAAAATGATGCTGAGCTTGAACGCTGTAAAAAGATGGGCTTGGACGTAAGCCGCATTCTCCGCATGGAGGACTTGGTCAAAGGTGACGACGCTATCTTTACGGCAACAGGCGTAACGGACGGGGAACTGTTGCGCGGTGTCCAGTTCAAGGGCTCTCATGCTTCGACCCATTCTGTTGTTATGCGGGCAAAGTCAGGAACTGTTCGTTTCATCGACGGCCGACACAGCCTAAACAAAAAACCAAATTTAGTACTATAGGTAGCGAACATCGGGTGGTGCCTTCCACCACCCGAAATTTGCAGAAATCTCCCCATTCTCCATGAGGATTCCTTCCAGAAAATATTTCCAATAAGGGATGTTTAAAAAATAAGTTGATTAACTTTTCGCTGAGAGGGTAAAATAGAGATTGTTTTATCATGCAAGTTTTCTGCCAATCTATTCATTTCTATCAACTTCTATTCATTTCCTCAATTCTATTATCTTACTATCATTTCTCGCTCCTAATTACAGCGGATATGAAGGAAAAATTTAAAAGCGTGGTGTACACATTGGAATTAACGATTTCAAGTTTAGAAAATATGAAGCTGAAGGAGCTTTATGAGCTTGCGCGCGAATATAAAGTGACCTATTACAGCAAATTAACGAAAAAAGAATTGATTTTTGCAATTTTAAAATCCCGTGCCGAGCAGCAGGGCTATTTCTTCATGGAAGGCGTTCTGGAAATCATCCAGTCAGAAGGCTTCGGCTTCCTGCGCCCAATCAACTATTCGCCAAGCTCGGAGGATATTTATATTTCGGCATCGCAGATTCGCCGTTTCGACCTTAGAAATGGGGACAAGGTATCGGGTAAGGTTCGTCCGCCAAAGGAAAATGAGCGTTATTTCGGATTGCTTCATGTAGAAGCCGTTAACGGAGAAGATCCGGAATCTGCGAAAGAACGCGTCTACTTCCCGGCATTGACACCTTTATATCCGAACCGGATGATGAGGCTCGAAACAACTCAAAAAGCCTTATCAACGAGGATTATGGACCTTGTGGCACCGGTCGGTTTTGGCCAGCGTGGTCTGATTGTTGCGCCTCCAAAAGCTGGTAAAACAATGCTTCTGAAGGAAATTGCTAACAGCGTTACCACAAACCACCCGGATGTCGAGTTAATCGTGCTGTTAATTGATGAGCGTCCGGAAGAGGTGACCGACATTGAGCGTTCTGTTGCCGGAGATGTGGTCAGTTCGACGTTTGATGAGGTTCCCGAGAACCATATCAAGGTTGCTGAGCTTGTTCTGGACCGGGCAATGCGTCTTGTTGAGCACAAACGTGATGTTGTTATCTTGATGGATAGTATTACGCGTTTGGCTCGTGCCTATAACCTAGTGATTCCGCCAAGCGGCCGGACGTTGTCCGGTGGTATTGACCCGGCTGCGTTCCACCGTCCGAAGCGTTTCTTCGGGGCGGCCCGTAATATTGAAGAGGGCGGCAGCTTAACGATCCTAGCGACGGCGCTGGTTGACACCGGTTCGCGTATGGATGACGTCATTTATGAAGAATTTAAGGGTACCGGTAACATGGAACTGCACCTTGACAGACAGCTTGCAGAACGCCGTGTGTTCCCTGCGCTTGATATCCGCCGTTCCGGAACGCGTAAGGAAGAGCTTCTTATTCCGAAGGATCATCTTGACAAACTTTGGGCAATCCGCAAATCTATGTCAGATTCACCGGATTTTGCCGAGCGTTTCTTGAAAAAGTTACGTCAGACGAAGTCCAACCAGGAGTTTTTCGATCAGCTTGGTGAAGAGCTTAAGGCGCGCCGCTCTTAGGTTTTGAGTTTGGGGCGAGGTCTCGAGCGAACCCGATATTTTGGTTTTGTTTTTTCAAAAAGGCTGAAAATCCCAGCTTGCAAACAATTAGTCTGGCTGTTATAATGTGGTCAGTGTGTTTTTTGTAATTCTGTGACTTGTTTAGACAAGCACTGTATATAACTCTGTTTCGAATGATTCAGGGCGGAAGGAGATGAAAAGAATGAAAGCAGGAATTCATCCAAATTTTAAAAAAGTAATGGTGACATGCGCATGCGGCAACACTTTCGAAAGCGGTTCTGTAAAGAACGAGATCCGCGTTGAAACTTGCTCTGAGTGCCACCCATTCTATACTGGTCGTCAAAAATTCGCTGAAGCAGGCGGACGTGTTGACCGTTTCAACAAAAAATACGGTCTTAAGACACAAGAATAATGTGAAACTTCCATCAGTGGAGACTTCGCTAGAACGTGCTGCGTAGATTCCACTGATGGTTAGTTGAACTTATCGGGCTTTTACGGGCAGTTGCGACCGAAGGGAGTTACTGCGCGTTAAAGCGGGATAAATACTCGCGCAAAAGACAGGCAAGATGCAACATTGGCTTGCCTGTTTTTTATTGGCTAAATGGCCAGTTTTCTTTAAAATAAATGATTTTGTATATGATAAATAGAGATGGTTTCGTTTGAGGAAGGAGACGCCGTTAATGTATGTTATGACGCAAAGCGGATGGGTTGAGGTTATCTGCGGCAGTATGTTTTCTGGAAAATCAGAGGAGTTAATTCGGCGGGTGCGGCGTGCTCAGTTTGCTAAACAAAAAATAGCTGTATTTAAACCGAAAATCGATAATCGCTATCATGACCAGTCTGTTGTTTCCCATAATGGCACTTCTTTTGAGGCGAAGCCGATTTCCCATTCGATTGAGATTTTGCATCATGTGGAAGCGGATATGGATATTGTCGCAATTGATGAGGCGCAGTTTTTCGATGAAGGCATCGTAAGAGTTGTCCAACAGCTGGCAGATTCCGGCCACCGCGTGATTGTCGCGGGGCTTGATCAGGATTTCCGCGGCGAGGCGTTCGGACAAATGCCGAAGCTGATGGCGATTGCCGAGTCAGTGACAAAGCTGCAGGCTGTTTGTGCTGTTTGCGGATCACCGGCAAGCAGGACGCAGCGTTTGATTGACGGACATCCGGCTTCCTACCATGATCCGGTGATTTTGGTTGGTGCCTCTGAAGCATATGAGCCGCGCTGTCGTCATCATCATGAAGTGCCTAGGACTGCGGCGGTGCGCCAGGCGGTTGAAGAGGGCGTATAAGTTTAGGTTTTGATTTTTGAAGGGGGTGTTCAGGGTTGCCATGTTTGCGTGGTGCCGGGCACCTTTTTGTTGTTTTTAGGAGTCTGGCGGCAATGGCTGGGTAGAGTGACAGGTATTTATGTGAAATTTCGTAAAGGTGCCTGTCGCCTTTTGCTGTATTAAGACTGTGTTTAAGGTTGGAAAGAATTCACTCGGGGATGGTGCGTGTGGCAGGGCATGCTAGTACCATGGAGGTGTAATTCGATGAAAAAGTGGATGTTTCTTGTCGGTGTCATGCTTTTGTTGGCGACGGGCTGCCAAAATGGCCGTAGTGCTGATGATGATGCGGCTAATGACTTGCGCGGCGACCGACAGACGAGGAATCTTGTGTCCAATCACGATATCAACGACCAACATATGGTCGAGGACGATGTGACCAATCAAAACCCGAACTTCCTTGACCTGACGGGGACTGGAAGCGGCAGCGAAGCCGGTGCTAACAACCAGGGCAACGATATCGCCAAAGCTAAGCAGGTGATTGCCAATACGCATGAATTTGTGACGGATTCTGTTTGGATTAATGGCGACAGAATGTGGGTGAAGGTTCACAAAAAAGGGATGCTTTCCGGCGGTGACAAACGGAATGCGGAAGCCCGCTTGCATAAGAAACTGATGCGTGCCTTGCCGCGTTATAATATTGAAGTTAATGTACAGGAAGATAGGAGATAATGGGCATGCTCTGGGGACCAGGGCATGCTTTTTTGATGTGATGTGTATATTTAGAGATTTTAGAGGTATTTTATAGAGTTAAATAAGGGGGTTTTTTTAAAAAGGTATCTTGCTCGCTTGATTTAGGGATTTACTGGTCTGATTTGGCGGTTTACTCGCCCAAATTTAGGATTTACTCGTCATTTTTATCTATTTACTCGCCAACTTTTAAAATTTACTCGCCAACTAACACAATTTTGATATTGGAAGGCCTCTTTTGCACCCTTTTGATGCACGAGAACCTTACCCGCGCATCAAAATTCTATTTGGATATACTTTCCGATATGGGGCGTTTACTTTCCAATTCAGAGTGGGTACTTTCCAATTTGCGATTTTACTTACATCTTTTGAACAAATACTTTCCAAATTTCCTATTTTACTTTCCTGGAGTATCAATTAGGATACGATACAGAAATTGTGAGGCATGAGAACCGTCCCTGTGCATCAAATTGTGAGGCACGAGAACCGTCCCCATGCATCACATTGACGGGGGTTTTTAGCTATACTATAATTAGAATGTTATGGACAATTTTCGGCCCGGTGTTGCGGGTGTTTAGATAGAAGTTTTGAATTTAATTTGAGGTGAATGACTGTGTTTGATCGTCTACAATCGGTAGAGGACCGTTATGAGCGGCTTAATGAGCTGCTAAGCGATCCGGAAATTATAAATGATTCTAAAAAGCTTCGTGATTATTCGAAGGAACAGGCGGACCTGCAGGAGACTGTGCAAGCGTACCGCCAGTATAAGGAAGCGAAAGCCCAGCTACAGGACGCAAAGGCGATGCTTGAGGACAAGCTTGATGCGGACATGCGCGAAATGGTTAAGGAAGAGGTCAGTGAGCTGGAGACGCAGATTGAAGAGCTTGAAGGCAATCTGAAGATTTTACTTGTTCCGAAGGACCCTAACGATGACAAGAACGTTATCATGGAAATCCGCGGCGCAGCGGGCGGCGAAGAGGCAGCTTTGTTTGCCGGTACGCTATATCGCATGTACTCACGATATGCGGAAGCGCAGGGCTGGAAGACGGAAGTGATTGATGCCAACGAGACTGGACTTGGCGGCTTTAAAGAGATTATTTTTATGATTACAGGCCATGGCGCGTTTTCTAAATTGAAATTTGAAAATGGCGCTCACCGGGTGCAGCGTGTACCGGAAACCGAGTCCGGCGGCCGAATTCACACATCAACTGCTACGGTGGCATCCCTACCGGAAGTCGAAGAATTTGATATTGAGATTCATGATAAAGACATCCGTTTTGATACGTTTGCATCAAGCGGTGCGGGCGGACAGAGCGTTAATACAACAATGTCAGCGGTTCGTTTGACGCACATTCCAACCGGTATTGTTGCAACATCTCAGGACGAACGTTCGCAGCATAAGAACAAGGATAAAGCGATGAAAATTCTGCGTGCACGGGTTTACGATAAATTCCAGCAGGAAGCCCAAGCTGAGTATGACCAAGTGCGGAAATCTGCCGTTGGTACCGGTGATCGTTCGGAGCGGATTCGTACGTACAACTATCCGCAAAATCGGGTGACCGACCACCGCATCGGGTTAACAATCCAAAAGCTTGACCAAATTATTGAAGGTAAGCTCGATGAAATTATTGAAGCATTGGTACTCGATGATCAGGCAAGAAGATTGGAAAATGCATCAAATGAGTAAAAAGGTATTCGAAGCTCTGAAATGGGCTTCTTCTTTTTTAGTTGAAGCAGGCCGGGATGAGAATGCGGGGGAATTGCTGCTAAGGCATTTTACCGGGATGACGCGCTCGCAGCTGTTTGCCAATGTGCGCGAGGAGCTGGAGCCTGAAGTGTGGGAGCTTTTTGAAAAAGCGGTCCGCGAACACGCTTCCGGGGTTCCGGTCCAATATATTATGGGCACGGAGGAGTTTTACGGGCGGACCTTTGTGGTTACGCCGGAAGTGCTCATCCCTAGGCCGGAGACGGAGGAGCTGGTCTACGGGACATTGCAGCGGATCCACCGGCTATTTGGCGGGCGTGAAGAAATTAGACTTGCTGATATTGGAACAGGCAGTGGGGCCATCGCTATTACCTTAAAGATGGAACAGCCGTCTTTGAAAGTAACTGCTACCGATATTGCTGAATCCTCTCTAAAGGTGGCGAAGGAGAATGCCCGCCAGCTTGGTGCGGATGTCGAATTCATCCAAGGTGACTTGTTGCAGCCGTTTATGGCGGCCGGTGAAAAGCTAAATGTAGTGGTGTCGAATCCGCCGTATATTCCGGTTGCTGACATGGCTGAGATGTCCGAGGTGGTGACGGATCATGAGCCGCACCGGGCACTCTTCGCAGGAGCGGACGGCTTGGATTTTTACCGCCGTTTTATGGTGGAGCTTCCGCAGGTGCTCGCATCAAGCGCGCTGGTGTGTTTCGAAATCGGGGCCGGTCAGGGCGAAGCGGTAGCGGAGCTTTTTCGAAAAGCATTTGAGAATGTTTTGGTTGAAGTAGTGAATGATATTAATGGCAAGGACCGGATGGTGTTTGCGGAGATTGGCTTCGGGGGTTAAGAACCCGGAGCTTTTTTGGCTAATAAGAAAGTATAAGTGCAACTACGCCTCTGTCTTCGCCCTAAGGGGCTCGCCAATCAGCGAGTTTTCTTTATAACTTAAAAATAGTAAAATTTAATAGTTTAAGATTCTGGCATTTTGTCCACAATGGTAAGGCAAAGGGAAGGGACGGTGCTAGAGATGAGAGGGAAACTGGTAGTTTGGGGATATTTAGTGGTTTTATCGTTAGCGACAATGCTAAATTTATATATGCCAAAAACAGAAGCAGCACAGAAGGAGTCGATTGTGATTCCGGGCGAGGCGATTCGATTAAGGATTTTGGCCAACAGCGATTTTGAAGAGGATCAGGCGATTAAGCGCAAGGTCCGCGATGCAGTGAACGCACAGATTACACTGTGGGTGCAGGATTTAACTTCGATGGAAGAGGCTCGCAAGGTGATCAAGGGCCATTTGCCGGAGATTCAAGGGATTGCGGAAAAAGTGGTGAGCGAATCGGGTTCGGATCAGTCGGTTAACGTAGAGTTTGGCAAGGTGCAGTTTCCGACAAAGCTGTATGGTCAGTTTTTGTATCCTGCAGGAAAGTATCAAGCAGTGTTAATTACGTTGGGCGCGGGTGAAGGGGCAAACTGGTGGTGCGTGCTGTACCCGCCGCTATGCTTCCTAGATTTTTCAAATGGGGTAGCTGTCAGTGAGGGGTTTGAGGAAAAAGAAACGGCTGCTGTTGCTGAAGCGAAAGAGGAAAAGGGAGCTAGTTCTGTCACCCAGGTGAAAGAGAAGCGGTCCGATGTGAAAACAAAGTCTGTGGAAGGAAAAAAGGAAGTGGCTGTTCAGAAAGAGAATACTGAGGTAAAAAAGGTACAAAGGCCGGACTTTGAAGAGACGCGTTCAGTTAAGGATACTGATGATGATATACCTGTGATGAAGAGCAGGGATTTTGAAAAAACGGAAACGGCTGTGGTGAAGAAGCAGCGTTCATCAGAAAAAATGAAAACGGCTGTGGTGGAGGAGCCAGATTCAGAAGAGGCAGAAGTCACTGTGGTTAAGAAACCGGTAAAGAAGGATAAGCCAGTTTACGTTTCGGAAGACGAGCAGCCAGTAAAAGTAAAATTCTTTGTGGTTGAGATGTGGAATAAGCTTTTTAACTAACAGCTCTTTGAGGGGGCTGTTTTTTTGTGTATATGAGGACGAATGGATTGGAAAATTGAGAGGAAGTGTTCTCTTAGAGGGTTCATGAGGACACCTCTGCTTCTTTTTCAAGCGGTTTCGTCCGAAGGTTGGACTGGTTCGGACACTTCTGCCGCTTTTTCAAGTGATTCTGTCCGAAGGTTGGACTGATTCGGACACTTTTGCCGCTTTTTCAAGTGATTTTGTCCGAAGGTTGGACTGGTTCGGACACTTCTGCCGCTTTTTCAAGTGATTCTGTCCGAAGGTTGGACTGGTTCGGACACTTCTGCCGCTTTTTCAAGTGATTCTGTCCGAAGGTGAACTGAGCCGGACATTCCTGACTAAAAATTGAAAGGAGTTGTCCTCATACTCTCTCTCCTAGGTTCGAATGTCCAAAAAATATGCTAGAAATAGCCCCAACCTGTTCTACTTTTTCTATTTTTTCATATTCATAGAGTAGAATCTGAAAAATGGGGTGGATGGGATGCAGGCGTTGATTCGAAAGGCGACTAAAGGGGATTTGGACAGGCTGAAAAGCTTTCTTACGAGGGCTAATCTTGGGACGGATGGACTCAGCGAAGAAACGATAGAATGGTTTTTGTTGCTAGAGGACGAGCAGGGAGAGCTGGTCGGATCGCTTGGAATGGAGGTTTGTGAACAGTTTGGGCTGTTGCGCTCACTGGTGGTCACGGCGGGGCAAGCGGAAAAGGAAATCTTCGTTCTGTTTGACCAAATGGTGAAGCTCGCTAAAGAAAAGGGAATGGAAAGCTTGTTTTTGGCCACAAATAAGGGGGCGGCGTTGCCGTTTTTTGAACTGATGGGGTTTGAGAAGATTGGGCGCGGGGAGCTGCCGGTCGGGTTTTATCAATCTGAGCACATTCGACACGTTTTAAATGTGGATAACTCGTTGTTTTTGAGACTAACGATATAATATTGTGGATATATCGCCAAAGTTATCCACTTTTTCGGGTAAGTTATGCACAATTTGTGGATATCACTTGTGTTTAGGTCTGCCTTCTTTTATACTTTCAAACGTATCATGCGAAAAATATGAGTATATACGCCGAAATTCGTCAAAATTCGATAAAAAACGAGATAGGTTTTGAAGGTGGATAAAATGAACACAAAAGTCTGGAAAGTGGATAAGTATGTGGATAATTTAGAAAATAATCCACATATTGTGGATGCCGCCCATTTTTTGCGGGAAAATGAAGTCGTCGCGATGCCGACGGAGACAGTTTATGGGTTGGCCGGAAATGCCGAGAATGATGAGGCTGTGGCGAAAATTTTTGCAGCCAAGGAGCGGCCGGCGGATAATCCCCTGATTATCCACATTGCTGAACAGGAACAGTTGAACCGCTTTGTGGCGGAGGTTCCTGAGAAGGCGGCCATCCTAATGGATAAGTTTTGGCCTGGGCCGCTGACGATTATTTTTAAAATGAAGGAAGGCGTGCTTTCGGAAAAAGCATCAGCGGGTCTCGGGACGGTTGGAGTGCGGATGCCGGACCACCCGGTAGCGCTGGCGCTGCTCCGAACTTGCGGGCTGCCGATTGCCGCACCAAGTGCAAATTCCTCAGGGAAACCTAGCCCGACAACAGCCGGGCATGTCCTTGATGATCTTGAAGGAAAAATTGCCGGCGTGGTGGACGGAGGTCCGACAGGAGTCGGTGTCGAATCCACTGTCATCGACTGTACGGAAACAGTACCAGTAATCCTACGGCCAGGCGGGGTGACCAAGGAGCAGCTTGAGGCGGTAATAGGAGAGGTCCATATCGACCCGGCTTTAAAAAATGAAGCGGCAAAGCCGAAGGCGCCGGGTATGAAGTACCGCCACTACGCGCCAAATGCTCCGCTCTATTTGGTGTCAGGCACCCGGGAATTTTTGCAGGGGCTTGCTGCCGAAAAACGCGCGGAAGGTTTGCGAGTCGGGGTGCTGACGACAGAGGAGCATGCGGACGAGTACCAAGCCGATGTCGTCCTCACCTGTGGAAGACGCGCTGAACTCGAGACAGTAGCTGCCGCTCTCTACGATGTGCTCCGCCGATTCAATGAGCAGCAGGTCGATGTGATTTTCAGCGAAATGTTCCCGTATGAAGGCGTGGGATATGCCATTATGAACCGGTTGGAAAAAGCGGCTGGGAATAAAGTGATCAAGGAATAAAAAATAACCATCTAGACCAGTTCTCCTTAAATGGAGGGCTGGTCTTTTTTTTAAAAGGGCCTTCCGCTAATTTCCCAGCTTGGCTTCTAAAACGATTTGGACGTGCATATGCTGAAATAGTTAGTCCAAGGGGGAGAAGTCAGAATGTCTGAAATCGTTGGAGAAATTATCACACTCATGTTGATGGCAGCGGCTCTAGGAATGGATGCTTTCTCAGTCGGCCTTGGCATGGGGATGTACAAATTGCGGCTTCGAAAAATATTTGAAATAGGAATTATCATTGGAATCTTTCATGTGTTGATGCCGCTAGCTGGCATGACGGCTGGAAGATTTTTATCAGAACAATTTGGAGAGCTGGCCTCCTTTATCGGCGGCCTGCTGTTAATCCTTTTAGGGATGCAGATGATTTGGTCGAGCCTGAAGGACGATGATGAAAAGGTAATTACGCCGGTCGGCTTTGGCCTTTTGTTTTTTGCGTTGAGCGTAAGTCTGGACAGCTTTTCCGTCGGTTTGACGCTGGGGATTTATGGGGCAAAAACAGTTTTGGTCCTGATCTGTTTCGGTGTTATGGCCACCGTGCAGACATGGGCAGGCCTGCTTTTGGGCAAAAAAGTCCGGGGCTGGCTCGGTGCCTACAGCGAGGCGCTTGGGGGAGCGATTTTACTGGCGTTCGGCATTAAGCTGATGGCTGTGTTTTTATAAGAAATTTTTAGAAAAACAACGGTTTGAATGTGGAAAATTGTTCTATAATAGGTGGGGAAGGGGGCGTACGTATGCAGCGGATATTATTTGTTTGTACAGGAAATACCTGCAGGAGTCCGATGGCGGAGGCCATTTTAAAAAATAAACAGCTGGACGGAATCGAGGTCAAGTCCGCCGGAATTTATGCCGCAAGCGGAAGCGATGCCTCGGCGAACGCAAAAGAGGTGCTCGCAAACAACAAGATTACGCAAAATCACCGCTCCACCTTGCTGTCTGGTGATGAGGTCGACTGGGCGGATTTGATTTTAACCATGACAACCTCGCATAAGTTCGCCATCCAGCAGCAATACCCAAAGGCGATTGAAAAAGTGTTTACATTAAAGGAATTTACCGGCGAAGAGTTCGACCACGACGTCACCGATCCGTACGGCGGCAGCCTCGCCATCTATGAAACCACCTACCAAGAACTCGATAAGCTGATTGACAAAGCGATTGAAAAGATAAAGCCATAGAAAAAGGTCAGGAGTGTTTTACTCTTGGCCTTTTTCTATGTTAGGTAAAGGGACCAAGCGTGAACAAATTGTCATTTTGTCCATGTGGAATGGACACATTTTTTTCCATTGTGAGAATTCTATTGTTTTTCGTATGGTTTTTTACTATTTGATTTCGTTGCGGTGTTCTTGCTTTATATTTTTAAGGCTGTATGTCAAAATTAAGTACAGATTGATGTTATGAATAGGGGGATTTTTGAGATGAGAGTGGCTTTAGCGTCTGACCATGGCGGCATGAATATTCGTAAGGAAATTGCCAGCTTGCTTGAGGAATTAAAGATTGAGTATGTGGATTTTGGCTGCGAATGTGAGTCGTCTGTTGATTATCCGGATTATGCCCTGCCTGTAGCGGAAAAGGTAGCGAGCGGCGAGTTTGACCGCGGTATTTTAATTTGTGGGACAGGCATTGGCATGAGCATTGCCGCTAACAAGGTGAAAGGTGTCCGTTGTGCACTTGTGCACGATACCTTTAGTGCAAAGGCAACACGTGGCCACAATGACAGCAACATCTTGGCGATGGGCGAACGCGTCATCGGTCCTGGACTGGCCCGTGATATTGCCCAAATATGGCTCACTGGCGAATTCGAAGGCGGACGTCACGCCAACCGCGTCGGTAAAATTACGGATTATGAGGAGAAACACCAATAGATATCACATCGGATGAAGCAGTAGAGTGGCTGAGGACAGGTCCCGCAATAGAGTAAAATATTAAAGTGGCGGGGCCAGGAACCTAGGAACATGAATGATGGGAGGTCAATGGGTATGATTCAGCAATGGGAGAACGAACTTGAAGCAATTTTAACGGAATTTAAGGAGCAGGCATCCTTGAGTCCGGGGCAGCTTCTCGTGATCGGCTGCAGCACCAGCGAGGTAATTGGCGAGCGCATCGGAACGGCCGGAACGATTGAAGTAGCCGAAATGATTTTTCGCCAAATGCAAAAATTCCAAACCGAAACCGGAGTTCACCTAGCCTTTCAATGCTGCGAGCACTTGAACCGGGCACTCGTGGTGGAACGGTCGGTTGCCTTCGTGCGAGGCTTCGAAGAGGTTTCGGTCGTCCCGGTCCGGAAGGCAGGCGGAGCGATGGCAACATTTGCTTTTGAAAAAATGAACGACGCCGTTGTGGTCGAGTTTGTAAAGGCGGAGGCAGGCATTGACATTGGCAGCACCCTGATCGGCATGCACCTGAAACATGTTGCCGTCCCAGTCCGTGTTAAACAGAAGTTCCTGGGACATGCTCATGTGACGCTGGCTAAAACAAGACCAAAACTTATCGGCGGGGCCCGCGCGGTATACGAACGGACCGACGCTAATTCAAGCTGCAGTTAGAAATATTTGACTAAACACGAACGATTGTATTGTATTTTAACTTATTTGTTATATAAAACACGAACGATAAAAATAACAAAAATGGAATCTTACGTGTTTACATAATAAAAAAACATGTTACAATAAAGAGGGAATTTTCTAACGTCTTTTATTTACATATGAGGGGGAATGAATCATGAACCATCTACCTAAAGCCGATGAACAGGTTTTTCAAGCAATCCAGCAAGAATTGGGCCGTCAACGTTCTAAAATTGAACTGATTGCCTCCGAAAACTTTGTCAGTGAAGCAGTAATGGAAGCCCAAGGCTCCGTTTTAACGAATAAATACGCAGAAGGCTACCCTGGACGCCGTTACTATGGCGGCTGCGAATATGTTGATGTTGTTGAGGATTTAGCTCGTGATCGCGCCAAGCAAATATTTGGAGCAGAATATGTCAACGTTCAGCCCCACTCGGGTGCACAGGCAAACATGGCCGTTTACTTCACCGTCCTTCAGCAAGGTGACACCGTGCTTGGCATGAACTTATCCCACGGCGGCCACTTAACACACGGCAGCCCGGTTAACTTCAGTGGTATTCAATATAACTTCGTTGAATATGGTGTCGACAAAGAAACACACCGTATTGATTATGCTGATGTTCGTGCAAAAGCCCTTGAGCATAAGCCAAAAATGATTGTTGCCGGTGCCAGCGCGTACCCTCGCGAAATTGATTTTGCGAAGTTCCGTGAGATTGCTGATGAAGTTGGCGCGTACCTAATGGTCGACATGGCGCACATCGCTGGTCTTGTTGCGGCTGGTCTGCACCAAAACCCAGTGCCATATGCTGATTTCGTCACAACTACTACTCATAAAACCCTTCGCGGTCCACGCGGCGGGATGATTTTAACCACAGAGGAATGGGGCAAGAAAATCGATAAGTCGATCTTCCCTGGAATCCAAGGCGGTCCGCTTATGCACGTTATCGCTGCAAAAGCTGTTGCTTTTGGCGAAGCGCTTCAGGACAGCTTTAAGGAATATGCTCAGCAAATCGTTGCTAACGCTCAGCGTTTAGCAGAAAGCCTGCAAAAAGAAGGCTTGAAGCTTGTTTCCGGCGGTACGGACAACCACTTAATGCTTGTCGATGTGACAAGCCTTGGTTTAACCGGAAAAGTGGCTGAAAAAGTGCTTGACGAAGTCGGCATTACTGTTAACAAAAACACCATTCCATTCGACCAGAACAGCCCGTTCGTCACTAGCGGTGTCCGCATTGGTACAGCTGCTGTAACAAGCCGCGGCTTTGGGTTGGAAGATATGGACGAAATTGCTTCCATCATCGCCTTCACGTTGAAAAATCACGAAGACGAAGCAAAGCTTGAAGAAGCACGCAAACAAGTTGACGCATTAACAAGCAAATTTACCCTTTACCCTGAATATTGATGCATGGGTGATGCATGGGGACGGTTCTCATGCCTCACTTTTGTGAGGCAGAAGGACCGTCCTTTTGTTTCAGAAAAATCTAACATCAGTCTGCGAGTTGCTCGCGGGCTTTTTTTTCTGTAAAATGAGACGACTGCAAAATTAAATCTTTAATAAAGGGGCGATCGCTGTGGCAAAGGTATATGTTTTTGACCATCCACTCATTCAGCACAAGCTTACTTACATACGTGATAAACATACAGGAACAAAGGAATTCCGCGAGTTGGTTGACGAAGTGGCAACCTTGATGGCGTTTGAAATTACAAGAGACATGCCGCTTGAAGAAACTAACATTGAAACACCTGTATGTCCGGCAAAATCGAAAATTCTTTCTGGTAAAAAAATCGGCCTTGTGCCAATTTTACGCGCTGGTATTGGCATGGTGGACGGAATCTTGAAATTAATCCCGGCTGCAAAAGTGGGCCATATCGGTCTTTACCGCGATCCGGAAACGCTAAAGCCGGTTGAATATTACGTCAAGCTTCCAAGTGATGTTGAAGAGCGCGACTTCATCGTGGTTGACCCGATGCTCGCAACTGGCGGCTCAGCCGTTGAAGCGATTCACGGCTTGAAAAAGCGGGGAGCCAAAAATATCAAATTTATGTGTTTGATTGCCGCACCAGAAGGCGTCGAAGCTCTGAAAGAGGCGCACCCTGACGTCGACATTTACATCGCTGCCCTTGATGAGAAGCTGAACGACCACGGTTACATCGTACCAGGACTTGGTGATGCTGGAGACCGGTTGTTTGGGACGAAATAATTTTTATAAAATTACCTAAGCCAGGCTGAACGCCTGGCTTTTTGTGTGGAATTTCACGTGAAAAATGGGGTTGGAAAGTAAAATAGGGATTTTGGAAAGTATTTCGCTAAAAAGTGGAAGTAAAACGCCCATAGTGGAAAGTATCCGATCCAATTTGGAAAGTAAATGCCCTAAATCGGAAAGTATATCCAAATAAATGGAAATTCTTAGAAGAATGTATTGAAAAGACACCTAAGCCAGGCTGAACGCCTGGCTTTTTGTGTGGAATTCCAGGTGAAAAATGGGGTTGGAAAGTAAAATAGGGATTTTGGAAAGTATTTTGCTAAAAAGTGTAAGTAAAACGCACAAAGTGGAAAGTATCCGATCCAATCTGGAAAGTAAATGCCCCAAATCGGAAAGTATATCCAAATAAATGGAAATGTAAAACGAAAATAACGAGCTATAATCGAAGTCTCCCTGCATACTTTCCCCTCCCAAAGAAAACGATATGGAAAAAAGGGGGATTTTCACATGAAATTGGTACTCGCACTGCTCCTCACGTTCGGAACTATTAATGTTGGGACCACCGTCATCCCAGCCATACCCAAAATCCTAATCCATCCCCCAATCCAAAAATCAACAAAGGACACTGTCGCCATCGTCATGCTTGACCATCCGAAAACAAAACAGGAAATCAAGCAGCTGCTCGCACCCTATAAGGATATCAAGCTACGCCGTGTATATGAGAAAGCCATTGACGGATTTTCGATTCAAGGGCCACCAAGCGCCATTGCCCGGCTAACAGAGGCCCAGACCCGGAACCGCCAGCAAACGCAAATCCAGCATGTCTCCCCGGTAACAGAGTATCGGGTCGAGACCGAGGAAAGCGTGAAAATCATTGGCGGTGAGGCGGTGCGCGGTTTTTTTTCAAAGAAGAATGAACGTCTGACCGGCCGAGGTGTGACGGTCGGGGTCATCGATACCGGGGTGGACTACACCCATCCAGACCTCGCTCGGAATTATGCGGGCGGCCATGACCTTGTTGATAACGACCAAGACCCGATGGAAACACTCACGCAAGGTCGGGCGACGATCCACGGTACCCATGTCGCCGGCATTATTGCCGCCAATGGAAAAATCAAAGGCGTGGCCCCGGAGGCAAAAATTGTTGCGTACCGCGCGCTTGGTCCGGGCGGCGGGGGAACGACCGAGCAAGTGCTGGCTGCGATTGACCAGGCCATCAAAGACAAGGTCGACATCATGAACCTCTCGCTTGGCAACAGCATTAACGGTCCAGACCTGCCGATCAGCCAGGCGCTCGACCGTGCTGTCGAGAACGGGATCGTCGCTGTCGCTGCATCGGGCAATTCTGGACCGAATGTATGGACGGTCGGTTCACCGGGAACATCCGCAAAAGCAATTTCAGTCGGCGCCTCGACGCCCACCATGGAAATTCCCCAATTATTAATAGAAGGAATGCAAAATCCGCTCCGGGTCCAGCCAATGGAGGGGTCGGGGAATTGGTCGCTTGACCGGACGCTCCCAATCGTCGACGGCGGCATCGGCCAACCCAATGAACTCGAGAACGTGCAGGGGAAAATCGTTCTAATGAAGCGCGGTGAATTGACTTTTTCAGAAAAAGCAAAAAATGCCCATGAGGCGGGGGCAAAGGCGGTCGTGGTCGCCAACAATCTAAAGGGCACCTTCATCGGCAATCTCGATGCGCCCGCTGCTATACCGATTGGGTCGATCACCAAAAGCGAGGGAGAATTTTTACGAAAAAAATTGAAAAACACCGATGTGACGGCAAGACTCATAATAAATGAAGAAATTGACCGGCTTGCTGATTTCAGTTCCAGAGGACCCGTCACGGATACATGGGATATCAAGCCGGACCTTGTTGCCCCAGGGGTGGCTATTAATTCGACCATTCCCGGCGGCTACCTGAGCCTGCAGGGTACGAGTATGGCAGCACCGCATGTGGCCGGTGCCTGCGCGTTGATCAAG
The DNA here is from genome assembly GCF_058323225.1 of Neobacillus sp. PVCKKU3. NCBI lineage: Bacteria > Bacillati > Bacillota > Bacilli > Caryophanales > Bacillaceae > Neobacillus > Neobacillus sp. PVCKKU3. The sequence continues at coordinate 41,287 of NZ_JBLVQN010000003.1, read as the reverse complement.
CAGGCCCACCCGGAGTGGACGCCGGAGCAGATTAAGGCGGCGCTGATGAATACCGCAAAACCGCTGGCAAAGGAACCCGGTGAGCCAAGCAGCATGAGCCCGGGAACAACCCGGAAACCAATCGAAATCGGTCCAATCGGCAAGAACCAAAACAAAACCAAGCTTACCCCCGGACCCTACTACCGCACATACGAGCAGGGGGCCGGCCGCATCCAGGTGGACGCAGCGATCCAAACCGAATCGCTTGTCATGCCGGGCAGTATTCGGTTCGGAAAGTTTAGCAGCCTGAAAAATGTTCATAAAGCCCAATTAAAAATTGAAAATATCAGCGACAGTCCAAAACGCTACACGTTTGACATCCCGCAGCACATCGATGGCCTCGAGTGGCGTTTCCCGCTCGCGTTCACCCTGGAGCCGAAAGAAACAAAGGACATTACTGTTGAGCTCGCCGTCGACCCGCAGATCTTTAAAGGGAAAATTCACGATGGTTTTCTAACCTTGCATGCTGGGAGCCAGTCCATCCATATCCCGTTTTTGTATGTTCTTGAGGAGCCGGGATACCCAAGGATTATGGGCTTTGATTTTGCAGAAGGAGATGAGCCGGGTACTTACCAGTACGAGGTCTACGTCCCGGGGGGAGCGGAGGAATTTGGTATCGCCTTATTCAACCCTGACGATTACCGCTTTGTCGGCTTTCTTGACACGAGCACCGATGTAAAGAAGGGACTGATCCGTAAAGCCTTCAAAGCTGAAGACCTTCCATATGAAGGGACCTACCGAGCCAAAGTCTTCGCCAAAAAGGCAGGCAAAGAGGATTTTATTGAAACGATGATTTCTATTTATAAAAATTAAGACAAAAATTAGGGCGGCAAACGAAGTGAGAATGCCGCCCGCAATTCCGCCTAACCTTTGGGAAATTTTTTAAAAAGTCAGAAATAATTGTTCACAAAATGGACACAAAATAGCCAAAAAAACTTCAAAAATTACAATACAATAAGAGTGTTGACTTTCACTTCCAAATCGCAAAAATTTTGGGAAATTGTTTGTGGAATAATTCACGTAAATTCATTGACAATGCATGGTGCCTATTGTATGCTAACAAAGGGTGTGCATGGTAGGGTTTTCATCGAAATTTAATTTGACAAAATCCCGCGCATGATTTATCATAATCACCTTTTGTTTTTCATTCTCTACGCAGTGAGGATGATTTTATTATGCGAAAGAACCGCAATCCTTTTCAAGCCATGGCTTTAATGTCTGCTATTGTTTCCCAGTTGGTCGGCTCCATCCTGATTGGCATTTTTGCCGGAAGATGGCTGGACGGAAAGTGGGGTACAGAACCAATTTTCTTAATAATCGGACTGCTCCTGGGTCTTGCGGCAGGGGTTTATTCTATGCTTGTCTCAATCCGCCATTTCTATTCAGGAGATAAATAACAATGCCAGATTTCAGAGAAATGTACAACAGGCAGAGAAAATGGATGTTGTACTTGTTGTCCATCTATGTTCTTGGCTGGGGCTTCACTACATACAAAACGTCTTTCCTTGGGTTGATCCTTGGGACATGCTTTAGCTTCATTATGCTTTGGATGTTAGTGAGAAAAACAGAGAAATTCGACAAAGCCGTTTCGGCAGGAAAAAAGGTCAAATCATTGGGCTCGCTGCAAAGAATGGCGATCGCAGCAATTGCGGTAATGATCGCATTAGAGTACCCTGATTATTTTCAAATTGTTAGTGTTGTTTTGGGACTAATGACAGCCTATATTGTCATTATGATAGATTATTTTTATCATGCTCTGCATGCTCAAAAGTGAAGGGAAGCGAGGTGAGTTTATATGCATCATGGGGCTCCTGAGTTTGAATTGTTTGGTCTCTGGTTTAACGGGGCAAACGTTCTTATGATCACAATTGCAAGTGCAATTGTCTTTCTTATTGCCGTATTAGCAACCCGCAAGCTGGCAATGAAACCTACGGGGATGCAAAACTTTATGGAATGGGTGATGGACTTTGTAAAAGGCATCATCAACAGCACAATGGATTGGAAAGAAGGCGGGCGATTCCACATCCTGGGGATTACATTAATCATGTATATTTTTGTATCAAATATGCTGGGTCTTCCTTTCGCAATCGTCGTTGACGATAAGCTTTGGTGGAAATCACCGACAGCTGACCCGATTATTACGTTAACCCTAGCGGTCATGATTTTGGGTCTTACCCATTATTACGGCGTTAAGCTAAAGGGCGCAAAAGGATATGGAGAAGGCTTCTTCACTCCAATGAAATTCTTATTCCCGTTAAAGATTATCGAGGAATTTGCGAACACATTGACGCTTGGTCTGCGTCTTTACGGTAACATTTACGCTGGTGAATTGCTTCTATCGCTCTTGGCAGCGGGATTAGCACACCAAGGAATCGCCGGCACAATCGCCGCCATTCCGCTTACACTTGTATGGCAAGGCTTCTCGATCTTCGTCGGATCCATCCAAGCGTACATCTTTACTATGTTAACGATGGTTTATATGGCACACAAAGTGAGTCATGACCATTAATATATTTTTTTATAAAAAATAAAACATATTTATACATTTTAAGGAGGAACAAAATAATGAATCTTATAGCAGCAGCAATTGCAATTGGTCTAGCAGCAGTAGGCGCAGGTATTGGTAACGGTCTTATCGTAGGACGTACAGTTGAAGGTATCGCTCGTCAGCCAGAAGCACGTGGTTTACTACAAACTACAATGTTCATCGGGGTTGCGTTAGTAGAAGCATTACCGATCATCGGCGTTGTTATCGCGTTCATGGTCTTAAACCGATAAAATTTAAAAACTCCAGATGGCGAAGTGACAAACAAAACCTTCGCCATTCTATTATGTTCGTTTATGCATTTCTAGTGTGAGCAACTCTTGAAAGGAGTGAACCCAGGGTGTTAACAAGCAGTTTAGTATTAGGTGCAGCCGAGCACAGCGCCGGCCACGTTAATTATGGAGATATCTTCTTCCAACTGATCGTGTTTATTGTCCTCTTGGCATTGCTGAAAAAGTTTGCGTGGGGTCCATTAATGGGCATCATGAAACAGCGCGAAGAGCATATTGCAAGTGAAATCAATGCAGCTGAAGAAAGCCGCGGAGAAGCGAAGAAGCTTTTAGAAGAACAAAGAAATCTTTTAAAAGAAGCCCGTGCAGAAGCACAGAGCTTAATTGAAAGTGCGAAAAAGCAAGGCGATATCCAGCGTGAGGAAATCATCGCAGCGGCCCGACAAGAAGCGGAACGCCAAAAGGATGCTGCCAAGCTTGAAATCGAACAACAGAAAGAAAAAGCTGTTGCCGCTATTCGCGAACAAGTGGCTTCATTGTCTGTGTTAATTGCTTCTAAAGTAATTGAAAGAGAATTATCTCAAGCGGACCAAGATGCGCTTATTAACGAATATATCAAAGAGGCAGGAGAAGGGCGATGAGCAACCAACTAGTAGCAAAACGCTACGCGTCGGCTCTTTTTCAAATTGCAAAGGAACAGCAGATTCTAAGTACAGTAGAAGAAGAACTTCGTGTAGTCAAGGAAGTTTTACAATACAATCCTGATTTAAAAGCTGTTCTCAAATCTTCGAAGCTTCCTATTGAAAAGAAAAAAGAGATTGTGAAAAACGCTTTTACATCTGTAAATCAATATGTCTTAAATACAGTATTGATCCTAATCGAACGCCATCGTGAAGGCGAAATCGTGGAAGTTGTGAATCAATTCACGGAGTTGACAAATGATGAACTCGGCATTGCCGAAGCGGAAGTGACCAGCATCCGCCCGCTTTCAGACGCGGAGCGTGAAGCTATTTCTGCCACATTTGCAGCTAAGATTGGGAAGAAATCATTACGAATTGAAAATATCGTGGATTCCAATTTGCTCGGAGGCGTTATGCTTCGCATTGGAAACCGTATATATGATGGATCATTACGCGGCAAGCTAAGCCGTTTAGAACGTAAATTGTTATCGTAGATAAGGGGTGAAACTCATGAGCATCAAAGCTGAAGAAATCAGTGCCCTGATAAAGAAGCAGATTGAAAACTATCAGGCAGAAATTCAAGTGACCGATGTTGGTACTGTTATCTCCGTTGGTGACGGTATCGCACGTGTCCACGGTCTTGACAATGTCATGGCCGGAGAACTTGTTGAATTCTCAAACGGCGTTATGGGTATGTCGCAAAACCTTGAAGAGAATAACGTCGGTATCATTATCTTAGGACCTTTCACTGACATCAAAGAAGGTGACGAGGTTCGCCGTACAGGACGCATCATGGAGGTTCCGGTTGGTGAGGAACTAATTGGACGTGTAGTTAACTCATTAGGACAACCAATCGATGGCATGGGGCCAATCAATGCAAAGAAAACCCGCCCTGTTGAGCAAGTAGCAACTGGCGTTATGGCTCGTAAATCCGTTCATGAGCCGCTGCAAACTGGTATTAAAGCGATTGACGCACTAGTACCAATCGGACGTGGACAGCGTGAGTTAATCATCGGTGACCGTCAAACAGGTAAAACATCCGTTGCAATCGATACAATCATCAACCAAAAAGGTCAAAACATGATCTGTATCTATGTTGCGATTGGACAAAAAGAATCAACAGTACGTAACGCCGTTGAATCACTTCGTAAAAATGGCGCATTAGAATACACTATCGTTGTTTCTGCATCTGCATCACAGCCTGCTCCAATGCTATTCTTAGCACCATATGCAGGGGTTGCAATGGGTGAAGAATTTATGTTCAACGGTAAGCACGTATTAATCGTATATGATGATTTAACAAAGCAGGCATCTGCATATCGTGAGCTTTCCTTGTTACTTCGCCGTCCTCCAGGCCGTGAAGCATATCCAGGGGATGTATTCTACTTACACTCACGCTTACTAGAGCGCGCTGCAAAATTAAATGATGAGCTTGGCGCTGGTTCCATCACAGCATTGCCATTTATTGAAACACAAGCAGGTGACGTTTCTGCTTATATTCCAACAAACGTTATCTCCATCACTGATGGACAGATTTTCTTACAATCCGACCTTTTCTTCTCTGGCGTACGTCCAGCGATCAACGCAGGTCTTTCCGTTTCCCGTGTAGGGGGTTCTGCGCAAATCAAGGCAATGAAGAAGGTTGCCGGTACATTGCGTCTTGACCTTGCATCCTACCGTGAATTAGAAGCATTTGCTCAGTTCGGTTCTGACCTTGATAAGGCAACTCAAGCAAAGCTTAACCGTGGTGCGCGTACAGTTGAGGTTCTAAAGCAGGATCTTAACAAGCCGCTATCTGTTGAAAAGCAAGTTATGATTCTTTATGCATTAACTCGCGGTTTCCTTGACGATATTCCAGTACAGGATATTCGCCGTTTTGAAGGAGAATTCCATAGCTGGTTAGACCACAACCGTAAAGATCTGTTAGACCACATCACGACTACGAAGGATCTTCCTAAAGACGATGATATGGCTGAAGCAATCAACGCCTTCAAAAAGACGTTTGCTGCTTCTGAACAATAAGGTCTAGCAATTTGAACGGCGGCGATGGTTTTGGACCCGGTGTCTGTAGCCATCGCCTGACATTCTTTGAATGAGGGTGGTGAGAACCTAATGGCTTCATTACGCGATATAAAAACGCGGATTAATTCGACGAAAAAGACAAGTCAAATTACAAAGGCAATGGAAATGACTTCTGCTGCGAAGTGGAATCGCGGTGTTATGAACGCGAAATCATTCGTGCCTTATATGGAAAAAATCCAGGAAGTGACTGCATCGATTGCCCTTGGTGCAGGCGGCGTGAGTCATCCGATGCTGACCCATCGTCCTGTGAAAAAGACAGGCTACATCGTGATTACATCCGACCGCGGTCTTGCTGGTGCGTTTAACAGTAACGTAATCCGCCGCGTCCATCAAACAATCAAAAGCCGTCATACATCCAATGACGAATTTGCGATTATTGCGATTGGCCGAGTGGGGCGTGACTTTTTTGTGAAGCGGGGTTACAACGTTGTCCTTGATATCGTCGGGGTTAACGATCAGCCAAGCTTCCAAGATATTAAAGACATTGCAAGCACAACTGTCGGCATGTTCTCTGATGGAACATTCGATGAATTATTTGTTTATTACAGCCACTATATCAGTGCGATTTCGCAGGAAGTAACTGAGAAGAAGCTGCTTCCGTTAACGGATATTTCTACTTCTCATAAGCTCACTTCGTATGAGTTCGAACCAAGTGCCGAAGAGATTTTAGAAGTCCTTCTTCCACAATACGCGGAAAGCTTGATTTATGGTGCACTGTTAGACAGTAAAGCAAGTGAACACGCTGCCCGGATGACCGCAATGCGTAACGCAACCGACAATGCGGGCGAACTGATCCGCGGCCTGACATTAAGCTACAACCGTGCCCGCCAAGCGGCGATCACGCAGGAAATCACGGAAATCGTCGGCGGTGCCGCAGCGTTAGAATAGTAAGTATTTGGTGTTTAGCGCCAATTTGATAGTTTTTGCAAAGAGTAAGTTAGGAGGGAAAAATGATGAGCAAAGGACATGTTCTTCAGGTTATGGGTCCGGTTGTTGACGTTAAGTTCGAAAATGGTCATCTTCCTGAGATCTATAATGCGCTTAAAGTCGTGAGAAAAGCGCAAAACGCATCTGAAGTAGATATTAACCTAACCCTTGAAGTAGCCCTTCATTTAGGTGATGATACAGTTCGTACAATCGCGATGGCATCTACTGATGGTGTAACCCGCGGTTTAGAAGTAGAAGACACTGGTAAGCCAATTTCCGTACCAGTTGGAGAGCCGACACTTGGCCGCGTATTTAACGTACTAGGTGAGGCAATCGACTTAAAAGAGGAAATTCCAGCAAGTGCACGCCGTGATTCGATTCACCGCGAAGCACCAACATATGAAAATCTTTCAACTGAGGTTGAAATTCTTGAAACTGGTATTAAGGTAGTTGACCTTCTTGCTCCATATATTAAGGGTGGTAAGATTGGTCTATTCGGTGGTGCCGGTGTAGGTAAAACCGTTTTAATCCAGGAATTAATCAATAACATCGCGCAAGAGCACAGCGGTATTTCTGTATTCGCAGGTGTAGGTGAGCGTACTCGTGAGGGTAACGACCTTTACCACGAAATGACAGATTCCGGCGTTATCAAGCAAACAGCGATGGTATTCGGACAAATGAACGAGCCGCCAGGAGCACGTATGCGTGTTGCCTTGACTGGTTTGACAATGGCTGAATATTTCCGTGATGAGCAGGGACAAGACGTGTTATTGTTCATCGATAACATCTTCCGTTTCACACAAGCAGGTTCTGAGGTTTCCGCGCTACTTGGCCGTATGCCATCTGCCGTTGGTTACCAGCCGACACTTGCTACTGAAATGGGTAAATTACAAGAACGTATTACTTCTACTAATAAAGGTTCTGTTACATCAATCCAAGCGATTTACGTACCAGCCGATGACTATACTGACCCGGCTCCGGCGACAACTTTCGCTCACTTAGATGCGACAACAAACCTTGAGCGTAAGCTTTCTGAAATGGGTATCTACCCTGCGGTTGACCCTCTTGCTTCTACTTCTCGTGCATTATCACCTGATATTGTTGGAGAAGAGCATTACAATGTTGCTCGTCAAGTACAGCAAACATTACAAAAATATCGTGAATTACAGGATATCATCGCGATCCTTGGTATGGACGAACTTTCTGATGATGATAAGTTAGTCGTTGCCCGTGCGCGTCGTATCCAGTTCTTCTTATCACAAAACTTCCACGTTGCTGAACAGTTCACTGGTCAGCCAGGTTCATATGTACCTGTTAAAGAAACAGTTAAAGGATTCAAAGAAATCCTTGAAGGTAAATATGACCATCTTCCAGAAGATGCATTCCGTCTTGTCGGCCGCATTGAAGAAGTGGTTGAGGCCGCAAAACGCATGGGCGTAGAGGTCTAACCTTTCAGGGAGGGGTAAAATATGAAGACGATTAAAGTCAGTGTTGTAACTCCCGATGGTCCGGTTTATGAATCAGATGTGGAAATGGTGAGTACAAAAGCAAAAAGCGGCGAGCTAGGCATTTTGCCAGGCCACATTCCATTGGTGGCACCACTGGAAATCGGTGCTGTCCGTTTGAAATTGGCTGGCGGCCAACAAGAGCAAATCGCGGTCAGCGGCGGCTTTTTAGAAGTCCGTCCTGAACAGGTAACTGTTCTTGCCCAGGCTGCTGAAAAAGCATCGGATATCGATGTAGAACGTGCGCAGCGTGCAAAAGAGCGTGCTGAACAGCGTCTCCAGCAGGCGCAGCAGGAGCATGTCGACTTCAAACGTGCTGAGCTGGCATTGCGCCGCGCGGTCAACCGTTTGAATGTATCAGGTAAATAATTTTAATCCAACCCCTTTGGCCGGCCATAGACGCCGGTCGGAGGGGTTTTTATTTTTGTTGGGGTTACGGATTGATGCATGGGGACGGTTCTTATGCATCACCCGAATATGGTGAGGTTTTGTGAAGAGGAAAGTAAATTGAAGGAACTGGAAAGTAAACTGCTATAAATGGAAAGTAAATGGTCCAATCAGGAAAGTAAATATCTAAAAAGTGAAAGTAAATGTTCAAAATCGGAAAGTATTGTAAATTGACTGGAAATTACCCGCTATAAATGTTTGCTTTCCAACCTAAAATGAATGAATTTTGATTTTAAGAATATGAATGTATTGAGCGGGAAGTACAAACTGCGAGGCCTGCACTAATTTTTATGTGAAAAACCAATCAAACAGCAATTTTTCAAAAAGGTTTGGGCTAAAAATGACAAACCTCACTGACATGAGCGGGATTTTGGTTTTAAATAGGGGTAGTTGTCGAATTGGGAGGCATTGTGGGGCAATCGGGGGACTTAAGACCCGAAAAAAATTTGTAACAAAATACCTTTTTGAGGGGCAGTTTTTCAACAGCCTTAATTTGGAAAATGAGTTTGTGAATAGATTTCCAAATTAAAGGATTGGCTTGTCGACATGGGTTTGTAACAATGCTATAATGAATTCGGTTACAATCTTATGAATGAAAATTTACAACATTGGAGGGGATAGGCATGGAACTTTTGAATGTATATCAGAATAATTATCTGATAGTTTTCGTGTTCCTATGTCTCGGGGTGTTGCTGCCGGTGGTGGCATTATATTTAGGTAAGCTTTTGCGTCCGCACAAACCTAGCGAAGCAAAGTTGACCACATATGAGAGCGGTGTTGAGCCATTTCACGATTCCCGTGTACAGTTCAATGTCCGCTATTATATTTTTGCCCTAATGTTTGTTATTTTTGATGTGGAAACGGTGTTTTTATATCCATGGGCGGTTGCCTATGATAAGCTAGGTGTTTTCGCATTGATTGAAATGTTAGTTTTCGTATTCTTACTATTATTAGGCCTAGTGTATGCTTGGAAAAAGAAGGTGCTACGATGGATCTAAAACTAGATGGCGTTACCGATTTGGAGATGCAGGAGTTAAAACAGAATGTGTTTATGACTTCGCTGGAGCAAGTGAAGGCCTGGGCGCGAAGCAGTTCGCTGTACCCGGTGACATTTGGTCTGGCTTGTTGTGCGATAGAAATGATGGGTGTGGGTGCGGCTCACTACGACTTGGACCGGTTTGGATCGTTTTTCCGTCCGTCACCGCGTCAGTCTGACTGTATGATCGTTTCTGGGACAGTTACGAAAAAGATGGCGCCGATTTTACGCCGTTTGTATGACCAGATGCCGGAGCCAAAATGGGTAATCGCGATGGGTTCCTGTGCAACCGCTGGTGGACCGTACATAAAATCGTATTCCGTCGTTAAGGGTGTTGACCAGATTGTGCCGGTTGACGTATATATCCCAGGTTGCCCGCCAAACCCAGCTGCCTTAATTTATGGAATCAATAAATTAAAGGAAAAAATTCGTTACGAAGCGAAGACTGGGAAGAAGGTGACCTGATAAATGAGCGGGGAAAAAGATCTCGAACAATTAAAGCGAGAGGCCGTGGCAAAGGCAAAGGCCGAAGCGGCGGCGAAACGAGCAGCCCGGGAAGCCGGGGGAGCTCCAGGTCAGAAGCCGGCTGAGTCAGGTGCTCCAAAGCAAGAAGCTGAGCCGAAGTCTGTTGAACCGGAAAAGGCACCTGCTGCATCAGGAGCAGGCGACGCTGATGATTTAGCGAAGAAAAAAGCCGCAGCCGCTGCGAAAGCGAAAGCAGCAGCGTTAGCGAAAAAGAAACGCGAAGGGATCGCGGATGAAGAGCCAGCCGCAGAGGCCGTAGCACCTGTAGAAGCACCAGAAACACCGGTAGCCGCAGACGCAGGAGCAGGCGGCGACGCTGATGACCTAGCGAAGAAAAAGGCCGCAGCTGTAGCGAAAGCAAAAGCAGCCGCAGCAGCAAAACGGAAAGCGATGGAGCTAGCGGGTGGTGCAGACCAGGCCGCAGAACCTGTAGCAGCACCAGAAGCACCGGCAGCAGCAGACGCTGGAGCAGGCGGGGACGCTGATGACCTGGCGAAGAAAAAAGCCGCAGCAGTAGCGAAAGCAAAAGCTGCAGCAGCAGCGAAACGGAAAGCAATGGAACTAGCGGGTGGCGCGGACGAAGGCGCAGAACCTGCTGCAGAAGCATCCGGAGACGACGCCAAAGCGAAAGCAGCGGCAGCGGCAAAAGCGAAGGCAGCCGCAGCAGCGAAGGCCAAAGCAGCGGCAGCAGCCAAAGCAAAACGTGAAGGCGGGGCTGAAGATGCACCGGCAGGCGATGATGAAAAAGCAAAAGCTATCGCCGCAGCGAAAGCGAAGGCAGCCGCAGTAGCAGCAGCGAAGGCCAAAGCGGCCGCAGCAAAAGGCGGTGCAGCCGGGGCAGGAGCTGCCGAACCAGCAGCCGAAGCGAAACCATCTCCGAACCAGCCGTACCTAGACAAGTACGTGAAGGTAATCGAAGAAAACATGGGCTCAGATGTTTTAGAAGATTTTTATATTAATAAACTATCTAAGGATGTTCCTACCCTTGTGGTGAAACGGGAAGCCTACTTTAAGCTTGCACAATTTTTAAAATATAATGAGCTGTTAGGCTTCGACTATTTATCAGAGCTGCATGGAACTGACTTTGAAACACATATGGAAATTTATGTTCACTTATACTCATACAAAAACCGTCAATCCGTCGCCTTTAAGGTGAAAATTGACCGCAATGAGCCGATCATCGAATCCATACAGCCAGTTTGGGCGGGCGCTGACTGGCCTGAGTGTGAAGCATACGACTTACTTGGCATCAAGTTTACCGGACATCCAAACCTGCACCGGATTATGCTTGGCGAAGAATGGGTTGGCTATCCACTGAGAAAAGACTATGAGCCGTATGATGTGGAGGTGTAACCAGTGATCAAAACAGAAGAAATGATGCTTAACGTAGGTCCTCAGCATCCAAGTACGCACGGCGTATTCCGGCTTGTCGTTAAACTGGACGGGGAAATCATTACCGAAGCACAGCCTGTCATCGGTTACCTGCACCGCGGGACTGAGAAATTGGCTGAGAACCTGCAATATACACAAATTATTCCGTACACAGACCGGATGGACTACCTGTCGGCAATGACCAACAACTACGTGCTCTGTCACGCAGTAGAAACGATGATGGGCATCGAGATTCCGGAACGGGCGGATTTCCTGCGCGTGATTGCGATGGAATTGGGCCGGGTAGCGAGTCACCTGGTTTGGTGGGGTACATACCTGCTTGACCTTGGGGCAACATCCCCGTTCATCTATGCCTTCCGCGAACGGGAAATGATCATAAACATGCTGAATGAGCTTTCAGGTGGACGGTTGACGTTTAACTACATGCGTGTCGGCGGCGTCAAGTGGGATGCGCCGGAGGGCTGGATTCAAAAAGTAAAAGAATTTGTTCCGTATATGCGCGAGCAGCTTGCCGGCTACCACGACCTAGTAACCGGGAATGAGATTTTCTTAAACCGGGTAAAAGGAATTGGCAAGTATTCGAAGGAAGACGCACTGCAATACAGCTTGAGCGGTGTTAACCTGCGCTGTACCGGCGTGAAATGGGATCTGCGCAAAGACGAGCCGTATTCCATCTACAACCGCTTCGACTTTGATGTTCCGGTTCAGGAAAGTGGCGATGCTTGGGCGCGTTACCAGTGCCGCCTGGCGGAAATCGAAGAATCGTTGAAAATTTTAGAACAGGCTGCTGAGCAGTTCCCTGAGGAAGGCGAAATCCTCGCGAAGGTGCCGAAAATCATCAAGGCGCCAAAAGGGGAAGCTTTTGTCAGAATTGAATCGCCGCGCGGGGAAATTGGCTGCTATATTTACAGCGACGGGAAGAAAGAACCGTACCGCTTAAAATTTAGAAGACCATCTTTCTATAACTTGCAAATTCTTCCGAAGCTATTAAAGGGAGAAAACATTGCAAACATGATTGCCATTTTAGGGGCAATTGACATTGTCCTTGGAGAGGTGGATGGCTAATGATACAGGATCTGCTGCAATCAAGTCCTAGTTGGTTTAACTTTTTCTTCTTCTTTATCTTTGGAGCTGTCTTACTACTAGTTGTATTAGGGTTTGTTACGTACTCTATCCTGGCGGAACGGAAGGTTATGGGTTACATTCAGCTCCGCCACGGTCCGAACCAGCTCGGCGGACGCTTTGGACTTTTGCAAACCGTTGCCGACGTTTTAAAGCTTTTATTAAAAGAAGATATCATCCCGAAACTGGCTGACCGTCCAATGTTTATTTTGGCACCGGTTATCGCCTTCGCACCATCGTTCATGGTGCTGGCAACGATTCCGTTTACAGACCGTTTTCAGTTCGCTGACCTTGGCGTCGGGCTGCTCTACTATGTGGCCGTATCCGGATTGACGGTTTTTGGAATTCTGCTTGGGGGCTGGGCTTCCAACAACAAATACTCCCTGCTCGGGGGCGCACGGGCAACAGCGCAGATGATTTCATATGAAATTCCGCTTGTTATGTCCGTTCTTGGTGTTATTTTATTATCGGGCAGCTTGAACCTAAATGATATCGTTCATGCCCAAAAGCACGGCTGGTTCATTTTACTGCAGCCAATCGGGTTTATCGTGTTTTTAATCGCATCGACTGCAGAGCTGTCCCGGACACCGTTTGACCTTCCGGAATCAGAATCCGAGCTTGTTGCCGGTTATCATACCGAGTACACCGGTTTCCGCTGGGCATTCTTCATGCTGGCAGAATATGTGTATTTGTTCGCAATGACGGCCTTAATTACCGTATTATTCTTTGGCGGCTGGATGGCCCCATTCGGATTCCTTGATTTTATCCCGGGAGCCGTTTGGTTCGCGTTGAAGTTCTGCGTGATCTTGTTCCTCTATCTGTGGTTCCGAAGCACATTCCCACGGATGCGCGCCGATAAACTTATGGAATTCGCTTGGAAAATCTTAATGCCAGTGGCATTAGCAAACATTATGCTGACGGCCATCATCAAATCGTTATTTTTTTAAAAAAATAAATGGGTGTCAGGCACCGCTTATGGGCACCACATATTAATAGAAGTGAAAATTTTTAAAAGGGGTGAAAAACGTGCTTGGATTAGCTAAAGGCTTGAAGTATACCCTGAAGCAGTTGTCTCGTGAGAAGGTTACTTATGATTATCCGAATGAGCCGCTGCCGCTTCCGGACCGGTTCCGCGGGATTCAGAAGTTTTATCCTGAAAAATGTATCGTCTGTAACCAGTGTGCAAATATTTGCCCGACGGATTGCATTCAGTTAACGGGTAAGAAGCATCCGGACCCAACGAAAAAAGGGAAAATCATCGACACATATGATATTAACTTTGAAATCTGTATCCTGTGCGACCTTTGTACAGAGGTCTGCCCGACAGAGGCGATCGTTATGACCAATAACTTTGAGCTGGCAGAATATAGCCGGGACATGTTATTTAAGAACCTTGAATATTTGGATGAGAACGACGAAAACGTACGGCAGGTGAATAAAGCATGACATTAACAGGCGAGTTTTTCGCATTTATGGCCCTTGCACTTGTGGCGATTATCGGCGGCGTGCTTTTACTCAACCTGAACAAAGTCGTACACATGGTCGTGGCCTTAATCTTCACATTCGTGGCCATTGCGGGAATCTACATTCTGCTCAATGCCGAATTCGTGGCAGCGGTGCAGATACTGATCTATTCCGGTGCGATTACCATCATCATGCTTTTCGGGATCATGTTAACGAAGCCGTATGATGATGAGGGTGAAAGTGCCTCTCATGGCAGCAAGTGGAGAAGAATCTTATTATTCCTCGGTGTTTTGGGTTTTGCCTTTGCCGTTTACGTCGGCATTTACAATTTCCCAATCGAGCAGGTTCCTTCTGCACTAAATGAAAACAACACGCTGGAAGTTGGTAAAGCATTATACAGCAAATATATTATTCCATTTGAATTTGTATCTGTTTTACTATTAGCATCTCTGATCGGCGCGATTATTTTAGCTAAACGAGAGGATAAGGAGGGGGATAGCAAATGAGTTCAGTCCCCGCTTCAGCGTTCCTGGCACTAGCACTCATTTTATTTTGCATCGGCTTGTACGGTGCTCTTACAAAAAGAAATACCGTGATCGTGTTGATTTCCATTGAATTGATGCTGAATGCTGTGAACATCAACCTCGTCACCTTCAGCAAATACGGCTTGAGCCCGTCCATCACCGGACAGGTTTTCGCGTTGTTTGCCATGGCCGTTGCTGCTGCCGAAGCAGCCGTAGGTCTGGCTATCCTAATGTCGCTTTACCGTAACAGGAAAACGGTCAATATTGACGAAATGGACCAAATGAAACACTAAAAAGTGACAGATGGACCCGGTCAGGCGGGCATTGCCACTGTAACAATAGTGCACAGCACACTAAGGGTGTCAGGCACCGCGTGTGGACATTTGTCCGCCCAAGGTGGAGACGACGCCAATTTCGACTAATTCCGGGTGGGGCATTCAACCACCCAGACAAAGGATGATAATGATGGAAAATGCATGGCTTATACCGCTTTTCCCGCTATTATCGTTTTTGATCCTTCTTCTCATCGGTAAGCGGCTGAGGGAGGCGAGTGCGTATGTGGGGATTCTGCTTACGCTGGCATCGCTTGTTTTCTCAATTCTCGTGTTATTCGAGCGCTTTTCAGAGCCAACCTATATCAACAAGTTCGACTGGCTCACGATAGGAGATCTGCATCTAACAGCGGGCTTTGAAGTGAATCAATTAAATGCATTAATGCTGTTTATCGTATCGCTTGTCAGCTTTCTTGTACATACCTACTCCAAAGGGTACATGCATGGGGATGAGCGCTTTCCAGTGTTCTATGCATACTTAGGACTATTTACGTTTGCGATGCTCGGTCTCGTCATTTCGCCGAACCTGCTCCAAACTTATATCTTCTGGGAACTTGTCGGTGTCGGTTCGTTCCTATTAATCGGTTTTTATTTTTACAAAGAAGAAGCGAAGGCGGCCGCTAAGAAAGCCTTCATCATGACTCGTATCGGGGACGTTGGTCTGTTTATCGGGATGATTCTTCTTTTCTGGCAAACAAAAAGCTTTGAATACAGCGAAATTTTCCAGGCAGTGGAAGGCGGCGCTGTATCACAGACGATGATTACCTTGACAGCGATCTTAATTTTTATCGGGGCGGTTGGTAAATCTGGTCAGTTCCCGCTTCATACATGGCTTCCAGACGCGATGGAAGGTCCAACACCAGTTTCGGCGTTAATCCACGCCGCAACGATGGTTGCCGCCGGGGTGTACTTGGTTGCTGCGCTATTCCCGCTTTTCCAAGCGAGCCAAACAGCGCTGCTAACTGTAGCAACTATCGGTGCATTTACCGCGATTTTTGCCGCAAGCATCGGCCTTGTGCAAACGGATATCAAACGCGTTCTCGCATATTCAACTGTTTCACAGCTTGGTTACATGATGCTGGCACTCGGTTCTGCCGGTTATGTGGCAGGTGTGTTCCACCTGATGACACACGCATTTTTCAAAGCATTGCTATTCTTGGCGGCCGGTTCCGTAATCCATGCGGTTCACACTCAGAACATCGAGGAAATGGGCGGCCTTTGGAAAAAATTAAAATTTACCGGTCCGTTATTCTTAATCGGAACACTCGCCATCAGCGGGGTGCCGGGACTATCCGGTTTCTTCAGTAAAGATGAAATTTTAGTCGCAGCATGGGAAGGCGGCCATCCGGTGCTATTCCTATTAGCGTTAATCGCGGCGTTCTTTACCGCATTCTATATGTTCCGCCTGTTCTTCCTGGTGTTCACTGGCGAAGCACGCGGCGAACAGAAACATGTTCACGAGTCACCATCCGTAATGACCCTGCCAATGCTTGTCCTTGGCGTTTTGGCTATCATCGGCGGTTACGTGAACACACCATGGTTCGGTTCGTTCCTTGGCGACTGGCTCGTTGACGGCAACGAAGCACTCGGACATAGCCATATCGAAGGTCCAGCCTGGATTATGATTGCTGCCACCGTCGTTTCCTTGCTGGGAATCTTCTTGGCATGGTTAATGTACAGCAAGCGGAGTGTAGCCCGCGACTGGCTTAGTGGTGCAGGCGGCACACTGCATACCATTTTACTGAACAAATATTATGTGGACGAATTCTATCAATTAATCGTCGTTAATTTTGTCAAAGGCTTCAGCTACTTCCTGCGCTTCATTGACGTGTTCTTGGTAGAAGGCATCGTCAAAGGCGTGGCTGGGTTCGTGCAAGGGCTTGGGAGAACAGGCTCGAAAATGCAGAACGGACAGGTGCAAACCTACGGAGCAGTGGCCTTTATCGGACTTGCGGTGCTCGCAGTCATCTTTGCATTAACAGGGGGGTACTTGAAATGAATTTATCTTGGGTTCTGACAACACTAGTATTCTCCCCTTTACTAGGTATTGTCGTGTTAGCTTTTATGCCAAAATCGCAGGAAAAAGCAATCAAGTTTGTCGGCTTCCTGGCAACACTGCCGGCACTAGCTTTAGCGCTTGCTGCGTACGCTCATTATCTTGCCGGAAAAAAATTATCGGACTTCACAATTGGACATGAATGGATTCAATTCCGCGGTATGAGCGGCGATGCGCCAATCTTTTCAGTCTATTATGAGCTGGGCTTAAGCGGCTTCCAACTGCTGCTCGTCGTGTTAACCGCCGTTGTCGCAACACTTGCGGCCATTGCAGCAAGGTTTGTGAAAAAAGAATGGAAAGGCTACTTCATGCTGTTCCTTCTTTTAGAAGTCGGCATGCTCGGCGTATTTACAGCGGAAAACTTAATTCTGTTCTTCATCTTTTTCGAGATTACCCTTATCCCAACTTTCTTCCTGATTGGAAAATGGGGTTATTTTGAAAAAGAAAAAGCAGCTTACAGCTTCTTAATCTATAACGGATTAGGTTCAGCGGTACTGTTAATCGTGATCATGATTCTTTTTGCCAAAACAGGCACGACCAACATCGACCTGCTGACAAAAATCATGGCCGACCCAAGTGCGCCGCTGTCAGGCGACTTAAAGCTTGGTTTATTAATTTCCTTATTAATTGCGTTCGGGGTAAAATTACCGATTTTCCCGCTGCACAGCTGGATGTTGAAAGTCCACGTGCAGGCACCGCCATCCGTAGTTATGATCCACTCTGGGATTCTACTAAAAATCGGTGCGTACGGTTTAATCCGCTTTGGAATGGGGATTTTTCCAAAGCAATTCGAAACGCTTGCAACTTTGATTGCAATTCTTGGCGTGATCAACCTGCTTTATGGAGCGTTCCTGGCGTTTATTCAATCTGACTTTAAAATGGTCTTGGCATATTCGTCGATTTCCCACATGGGCATTGTGCTTATTGGACTGGCGGCGATGAATGAGGCCGGCGTCCAAGGTGCGATTTTCCAAGTGGTATCGCATGGTTTGATTTCAGCTTTATTGTTCTTCTTAGTGGGAGTTTTATACGAGCGGACCGATACGTCGCTCATCGAAAACCTTGGCGGTGTGGCGAAAGGCATGCCACTTGCAGCTGGCTTCTTATTGGCTGGTGCAATGGCATCACTCGGATTGCCAGGCATGTCCGGATTCGTCAGCGAATTCATGGCCTTCCTTGGCTTGTTTAAGGAACTTCCATGGGTAGCTGCAGTCGGAACAATCGGCATCATCATGACCGCAGCGTACCTGCTTCGTGCAGTACTTGGCATGACGTTTGGCAAGGCGCACCGCGAGTTCACTGGTGTGGTCGATTTGAAGGGCGTAGAATTCGTGCCGGTTGTAGTTTTACTAGCGTTAATCGTGTTAATTGGTGTTTACCCAAGTGTTCTAAGCTCACCGCTTCAAGCCACACTTGAGACTATCATGCTTGGGTTAGGAGGGTGATGAAGGATGAGTTTTGAGCAATTTCAATCGTTAAACTGGAGCATCATGACACCGGAATTCATCATCCTTGCTGTGATTGCAATTTTGGTGATTATGGATTTGTTTATGCCAAAACATATGGACCGAAAAATCCTCGGCTGGATTGGCATTGCGGCCATCCTTGCGGCGATGGTTTCGGTCTTCGGAATGGCCGGCGGTCACGTCGAGTCAATCCTGCACGACACGTTCCGCCTCGACAGCTTTGCAATCGCGTTTAAGCTGCTGATTTTAGGCGGCGGGGCGCTGGTATTGTTCCTAGCTACTAGCTACAAAGCGACTGATGGCTTGGAAAGATATACGGGCGAGTTTTATTACCTATTATTATCAGCGTTATTAGGCGCCATGGTGATGACGTCAAGCGGCGATTTAATCACGCTTTACATCGGCCTTGAGCTGTTATCGATTCCGTCTTATATATTGGCGGGCATTCAGAAGGACCGGTTAAGCTCCAACGAGTCCGCGATGAAATACGTCATCAACGGCGGTATTTCGTCCGCAATTGCGTTGTTCGGAATGAGCTATGTGTACGGCTTAACTGGCTCGACGAACTTGCTGGAAATTGCAGGTCAGCTGTCGATGCTTATGGACGGGCAGCAGGCGTACCTGCTTGGCATTTCGTTCTTGATGATTTTGGTTGGTTTATCGTTTAAATTGGCGGCTGCTCCATACCACATGTGGGCACCAGACGTGTACCAAGGTGCGCCAACGCCGGTTACATCGTTCTTGAGCGTTGTTTCAAAGACAGCCGGTTTTGTGATTGTTGTGCGGATTTTGTTAACGGTATTTGGTTCTGCGGCCACAAACGGGCCGGGTTCGATTCCAATTTTGTTGGATATGCAAAATTACCTTGCGGTGATTGCAGCGGCTACGATGATTATCGGTAACGTTGTGGCATTAAGGCAGTCCGATATTAAGCGGATGTTCGCGTACTCCAGTATCGCGCATGCTGGTTATTTATTAGTAGCCGTAACAACGTTAACATCGAATATGTTCTATTCCATCTGGTTCTATTTGCTGGCGTACTTGTTCATGAACATGGGCGCATTCGCAGTAATCCAGGTGGTGTCGGAAAAAACAGGCTCCACGAAGATTTCGGACTTTGCCGGCCTATACCGCCGCTCACCGTGGCTGGCTGTGACAATGGGAATTTTGTTGATTTCCTTGGCAGGCTTCCCGGGAACAGCGGGCTTTATCGGTAAATTAAACATTTTTGTGGGTGCCTTTGCCGGTCAGCCGCATTACGTGTTGGCTTCGGTGATGATTGCGACCACGGTCGTGTCCTACTTCTATTATTTCGGCGTCATGACGCAAATCTTCTTCCGCCCGGCTCCTGCAGGATCTGAAGGAGAAGGTGAGGGCAAGGGCAGCAAATTCAACATGCCGTTCGGAATTGTGGTTGTGTTGATTGTGGCAGTGGTTGGATCGGTGTTGTTCGGTATCATGCCAAACATCGCGTTAGACTTTATGCATAATAACCTGGATATTGTTCAGGATTTCTTTAGTTAATTTTTGAGAAAGAGGCTTAGGGGTTTTTGCTCCTGGGCCTCTTTCTTTTTTTATAAGGCAAAAATAAAGGGTTGGCGAGTAAAATTAGGATTTGGGCGAGTAAAAGTCAAAAGTTGGCGAGTAAATCCTATCTTTTGACGAGTAAAATCTCATATTCAGCGAGTAAATTTTAAAAAGGTATTATTAAGATTTCATATGCTACATGAGTCAGGCCCCGCCGCCTGGCTTTTTGAGTGAATTCCCACTGAAAAATAAGTTTGGAAAGTAAATTAGGTATTCTGGTAAGTATTTAGCTAAAAAGTGTAAGTAAAATCATGCATGTGGAAAGTATTTCTTCCCAATTGGAAAGTAAACTCACCAAATCGGAAAGTATATCCAAATAAATGGTAATATTCCCAAAAAGGTTAATTGAAAAGTTACCATTTTGGGATGGATCAGTCGCTCTGGCTGGGGGGTGGTGAGTAAATCCTGACTTGGGCTCAACGGTGAAATGATGCACGAGAACCGTCCCCATGCTTCATGAACACAAAAAAGAGGCCTAAGCCTCTTTTTTTAGATGGTGGATGGTGTGGGTGAGTGAATTTTACGCTTTATTTGTTGATTGCAGCGGGTCTGGTTTCAGATGATTGTCTCGGAGCGTTTCCTCTGTAGGTTGTTGTTCCATTTCATCCCCCAGTTTCTTCATTTCGGAAAAATCCTGGGCCATGGAGCTGTTGTTGGCTTTCTTTAAGGTGTCACGGTCCTTTAGTGAGGACTCTTTATCGATGTTAGAGCCAGATTCAAGAGGTTTATAGATTGAACCTAGAACTGGCGGTTCCTCTTTAAGAAACTCACCTTCCTTACGATTCCGCCCATCTACTCCCACTAATGGCGGGTGATCAAGCTCGGTATCTTCATGTAAATAGTTCCGGTCATTTCGATTATCAAAGCGCTTTTCAACTAACACTAATATTTTCCCTTGTTTAACCGAATTTTCATAGGACTCCGCCTCGTCGTGGGGAATGCCCATTCCGACAAACGCTCCGGTCAAGCCGCCAATACCAGCTCCGGTAATGGCCCCCATAAGCCCGGCCGCAATCGGTCCGGCCGCGACAAGCGGGCCAATCCCCGGTATAGCCAGCGCGCCAGCCCCTGCCAGTAATCCTGGTATTCCGCCAAGGACACCGCCGACAGCCGCTCCGGTCGCCGCGGTTTCTTCTATCGCAGTTCCTGTGTCCACTGTAACCTGTTTAACGTTTTTTCCAATCACAGAGATTTCATTTTTGTGGTATCCTTGCTCTAATAGCCTATCAATCGCCTCAATTGCTTCCTGTTCGGTCTCGTATACACCAACTACATTCTTCATATGCTTGTCCATTTTGCTTCCTCCTCTATTTTTAATAGATTACTAGATGCGGGGCATGCATTAGTCCGACAGCTTGTCCTTGACTTCTCCGTATCCTTCCTTTACCTTTCCTTTCGCCTTGTCGACTTTTCCTTCTACGACCTTGGACTCGTCATCCGTTAACCGGCCCCATTGTTCTTTTAGCTCACCTTTTGCTTGATCAATACTGCCTTTTACCTGGTCTTTATTCATTGTTTTTAACCTCCTTTAATTTGTTTCTTTCCCTAATCGGTTTACCGTGAAACATTTTTTTAGAAAAACTTTAATTTTGATCTTTGCTTTTTTCCTTCATTTCCTGCTCAACATCTTTCATCGCTTCTTTAATATTATCCTTTGCCTCTTGCATAGTGCCTTTGGCGTCGGCTTTTGTATCATTATCAATCTGATCCTTTTGCTCGCCATCGCTAAGGCCATTATCCTGGTCGACACCATCGCCGCAGCCGGCCAACCCGCCAAATGTCAATAACGCAGCCATTCCGGCAACAGCTACATTCTTGCGATTCAACATATTTCATTCCCTCCCAAAAATTTTTTGAACCAACTTTCGGTTCGTTTGCCGTGCACCATTTATATTCCCAGCGGAAAAAGGGATGAAACATTTTTTTAGAAAAACTTTCCTGCTAGAAAAAGAGGTTTCAATTTTTCCAAACGGGGTTAAATACGTATCAGAGCACGACAAACAAAAAGGAGAGATGAATATGAACGTAAAGGACATGTTGGCCGAGTGGTACATATACACGGACCGGCTGCCGATCTTAATCCTCGCACTACTTCTATTAATAGTAGGCTGGCTAGTGGCCAAAAAAATAGGGAAAGTGACGGAAGCGGCCCTCAAAAAGACAAGCTTCGATAACAAGCTTTTTTCAGGCTACGGAAGCCGAAAGTATTCTTCAGAAAAAATCATTGGAAAAATTGTTTACTACCTTTTACTGGTGTTCGTCTGGATTATCTTCTTTAATATGTTGAACTTAAGCTATATTGCATCGCCGCTGGTTCATATGCTGTCGTCGATTACCGGCGCGATACCCAATGTATTAAAAGCAGCATTAATTCTATTGTTTGCTTGGATTGTAGCAACCGTCTTGCGCAAAGCATTTGAAAAAGGGGCGGCGGCGCTTCATTTGCCAGACCGGTTAACTAAATGGAAGCTGGCGAAAAATGATGCCGATGGCCGTGAAAAAGTGGCCAAAATTGCCAAAGCACTGTTCTATTTCGTCCTGCTGCTGTTCCTTCCGGGTGTGCTTGGCGCCTTACAAATAGAGGGAGTATCAGAACCGGTCGCCGGGATTCTGACAACCTTCCTATCATTTATTCCGAAGCTGTTTGCGGCCGCGTTAATTGTGTTTATCGGCTGGCTGCTGGCGAAATTGGTCCGCGATATTTTAACGAATTTTTTAAAAAGCATTGGCAGTGAGACGCTAGGTGAACGGTTCGGTCTGAAGGGAAGCCTTGACCTGGCGGGGATCGTTGGAAATATTGCGTTTATCTTAATCTTGATTCCTACTATTATTACTGCTTTGGAAAAATTGGACCTGCAGGGGGTATCCGCTCCGGCGATTGCGATGCTGCAAAAAGTGGTGGCGTTGATTCCAAATATCGCGGTTGCGGTGGTGCTGATCTTGGCGGGAATCTGGCTTGGCAAGTGGGTGGAAAAACTGGTTGCGCAAATGCTGTGGCGTCTGCGGTTTGATGGTTTGCTTCACCAGCTGGGCATTGGTGGTGCTGTTGGTCCTGAATCAGCGAAGTACAGCCTGTCCCAGCTTGTGGGTATGGTAGTGAAAATTGTCATTGTTTTATTATTTACCGTGGAAGCATTGCAAATAGTCGGCTTGGACTTCTTAGTGACCCTTGCGTCGGCGGTGTTGGCTTACCTGCCTATGGTGTTTGCCGCTCTGGTGATTCTGGGGGTTGGTTTGTACGTCGGGAATATGGTTGAGCGCATTGTTAAGAATGTGGTCAAGAAAAGCTATGCCCGTACGCTAGCGGTGGTTGCTAAGTATGCCATTTTCGCAGTTAGTGTGTTTATGGCGCTCGACCAGCTTGGCGTCGCTCATTCGATTGTCAATGCTGCGTTTATCCTCCTCTTAGGCGGCTTGGCCCTGGCGTTCGGTCTATCATTTGGTCTTGGCGGTAAAGACTTTGCGGCGAAATATTTACGTAAGCTTGATAACAAGCTGGATCAGGGAGGAAACAACCAATAATGGAAGATCACAATCCGGAATCGACACGCCGATTTCGGATTGTTATTTTTTAGGTTATAACTGAATGTTGATTTTACTGAGTTTGAAAAATAAACGGAAGAATTCCGTTTATTTTGGGAAATACTCATATTCTCTTAAAAATAAAGGAGGCTTTTCCGGCTATATCATTTAAATCTTTGGATTTTGTGTTATTTCGAGCAGTTAATCGGAATATCACCGCTTATCTCTGCTTCTTAAGCTTCCTTTTTATACATTAGCCGGAAATTCTCCGCTTATGAATTTTCATACCTACACGAAAATCAACAATGAATAATAACAGAGCCATTTTTTAAAAAAGGAGGGAAGTCGTCAATGCTGATCTTTAAATTAGTGACAATCGCGGTTTTGATTATCCTGACAGGATTTTTTGTGGCGGTGGAATTTGCTATTGTAAAGGTGCGGCCGTCGCGGCTTGACGAATTAGTGCTCGCCGGGAAGAAGGGGGCGATGCCGGCAAAGCAGGTCGTTACCAAGCTCGATGAATACCTCTCGGCCTGTCAGCTTGGCATCACTGTTACAGCGCTAGGGCTCGGGTGGTTAGGGGAGCCGACCGTTGAAAAATTGCTGCATCCGTTGTTTAGCTTTATACATTTAAATCCAACCATTTCACATTTGCTGTCCTTCGTACTAGCTTTTGTTTTGGTGACCTTTCTGCATGTCGTGGTCGGGGAACTGGCGCCAAAGACCATTGCTATTCAAAAAGCGGAGGCGATTGCGCTGCTGTTCGCCCGGCCGATGATTCTGTTTAACAAACTCATGCATCCATTTATTTGGGCATTGAACAGCTCGGCAAGTGCGCTAGCTGGTTTGTTCGGCTTTAAGCCGGCAACAGAGCAGGAATTGGCCCACTCGGAGGAAGAGCTGCGCCTACTGCTGGCGGAAAGCTTGGAGCAGGGGGAGATTAATCAGAATGAGTACCAATATGTCAGCAATATTTTTGAATTTGATGAGCGGACGGCCAAGGAAATTATGGTGCCGCGGGTGGATATGAGCTGCATCTCCGTCGACGAGCCTGTTTCGGAGGTGCTTCGAAAGTTGAAGGAGGAGGGGTACACCCGCTATCCGGTTGTCGAAGGGGATAAGGATCATATTATCGGTGTGCTCAACGTAAAAAGGTTTTTAACAGCGAGATTGATGAATAAAGGGGTGTATGAAAATTGGAAAATCAAATCGTATATCCAACCCGTGATTACCGTGATTGAAACGGTTCCGATTCATGATTTGCTTGTCAGAATGCAGATGGAGCGGATCCATATGGCGGTTCTGCACGATGAATATGGCGGGACCTCGGGGCTGGTGACAGTAGAGGACATCATCGAAGAAATAGTTGGCGAGGTGCGGGATGAATTTGATGCCGATGAAGTCGCGGACATTCGGCAGATAGCCGATAACCACTATATAGTAGATGCCAAAGTTCCAATCGACGTGGTCAATCAACTCCTCGACACAAGCTTAGCGGCCGAAGACGTCCACACCATCGGCGGCTGGTTCCTCACCCAACACAACGCCCCCCAACTCGGAACCGGCGCCACCCTCGAAACCCAAGGCTGGCTCTTCAAAATCAATGAAGCAAACGGATCCCACATAATGTATTTGGATGTCCAAAAGTGAGGCATGGGGACGGTTCTCGTGCCTCACTTT
Organism: Neobacillus sp. PVCKKU3; assembly: GCF_058323225.1. Lineage (NCBI taxonomy): Bacteria > Bacillati > Bacillota > Bacilli > Caryophanales > Bacillaceae > Neobacillus > Neobacillus sp. PVCKKU3. The sequence continues at coordinate 16,126 of NZ_JBLVQN010000003.1, read as the reverse complement.
TTAATGCAAGGGGGGCTTCTAAAAGACAAAATGGAGTGGGATTGAGGGGGAAATGTATTTGATAGCACTTCTAAAAGACAAAACAGCCCGGATTTGAGCTAAATTGTCTTTAATCCGGGTTGCCTGTGATGGTTGCCTTTTTGGAGTATTGGGGCACACAATATCTAAGGTTCAGTAAACTCTAATGTTTCTCCCTAATCTCCATATCATGCTGGAATGTTTCGAACATCACCTGCTTATTGCCGTATAGCAGAATTTGATCGGCTTCATGGAGTGGACTGTCATAGACCTTCTTTCGAATGACAGTGTCACCGCGCTTGATGAACACGACTTCAAGGTCGAGGGCATCGATGTCAGGAAGGACCTGCTGGATAGTACGGTTCGCAAACTGGGAATCTTGGTAAATGGTAAGAAAAAACATCGTATCCTGATCGCTTTTTAAAAATATTTCCCTTATCGGCAGATCGGCCAACTCAATGTTTTGTTTCATTTTTCGATTAAAAAAATGAGATAAGCGCTTTTTAACGTGGGGTTGTCTAAGTATCCCAAAAACAATTAGGACAGCCGCAGCACTCAGAAGAATCTCCCTTGTTCGCAATCCGTTCGAAAGAAATTCACTGATGGAAGAGATAATCACGGCCAGGGAAAAAGCGCCGAACAAAATGAGAAACGTCGCGAGCTTGCGGCGAATCGGATGCCCCGAGATTAACTCAGATTCTTTAGTGGTAAACCCCGTGCCGGTCATCATCGAAATCACCTGAAACCTCGATATTTCCACCTTTAAACCAGTCAAACGAAACAAAATCACAAAAATTTCAATCACGGTTAAAATGATCAAGAAATATATGAATAGAAAAATAGCGATCATGGTCACCTCCAGCTAAGACAGAAGAATGAGACAAGGGGCGCTTCCCTTGTCTCATTTTTTAATAAGCCTCGAATTTGGTTTTAAATGGGCTAATAATGAAAGTTCGATGGTACTTGATTACTTGATAACGGTGTTTCTTCCTCAAAGATGAGGCAGAAGAACCGTCCCCATGCATCACCCCAAAAATGAGGCAGGAGAACCGTCCCCGTGCATCACTCTAAAAATGAGGCAGGAGAACCGTCCCCATGCATCACTCTAAAAAATGAGGCAAAAGAACCGTCCCCATGCATCACTGCATTTTTTCGTTGTAGAATTGTACGGAGTAGGTGGCGCCTTCGTCGACCATTTTGTTGTCTTCGATGTCGTGCGGGTGGGGGTGGCCGCCTTTATGGATTGGGAGTTGTTCCGCTTTTTCAAAGACTGTCGGCATCACTTTTCGCTTCATGTCTCTTAGAAAGCTTTCCGCTTTAAGGCGGTTCGGTTTATTTGATAGCCACATTGCTGCCGCTGAGGCCCCAGCTCCTACTGCCACTAACGATCCTATACCTACAACTCGTTTCATATTAAAAGCCTCCTTATCGATTTTCTATATGCATACCCCAAGCTCCCACACATGAAACGTGTTTGGGGCGGCTAATTTTTGGGGAGAAAAAGAAAATAGGAGTTTTTGAGAAGGGAGCGAGTAGTTTGGAGACTTACTTTGGCAAACACAACTGGAAATGGGTGTCACTAAATCAAATGGAGCTGGAGAATATCAATCCGCCGCTTCCTCAAGATCCTGCTTCGGATGCCTGGCTTGAACATGCCCGTAAAAATCAAACGAACTATGTCAAGGTCGGCAGCCTTGAAAACGGAGAAAAGGTATTGAAGGGGTCACTTATTTATCAGCAAAATTTTAGTGAGGAATGGGATTTTAAAATCTTTCATTTTTATTTAAAAAAGAACCTGCTGGTTACGGTCGGTCTTGAATTGCCAGAGTCTGAACAGGAAGAAATCCACCAGCAGCTGGGCAGCAACGCGGAAAACGCCGTGGACGGCTTTTTATTTTTCCTCGGGGAAATTGTCAATGGATTGCTCGTGGAGATTGATAAGTTTGAAGTGGCGCTCAAAACGTTGATTTGGGGTGTTCGAAAACGAAATGAGACGAAGATTCTCGAGTTGCTCTACACGCGCCGGCATGAATTATTAGTGGCGAAGAACGTGTTAATTCCAATCAAAGAACTGCGGATGGCGATTGAAGAGATCAATCTTCATGGCAACAGCGAGGTATATAAGAGCACCTGCAGGCGGATTGAGCGGGCGATGGCGCTACTTGGCGAATATGAGCACGAGCTCGATGCGATGATCAATCTAGAGGAGGTCATTTCCTCGCATCGCGGCAATGAAATCATGAAAACATTGACAGTGATGACAACGATTTTTACGCCGGTGATGGCCTTCGGGGCGTTATGGGGGATGAATTTCAAGCACATGCCGGAGCTCGAGTGGCGCTTTGGCTATATTCTGTCGCTCGTGTTGATAATCGTATCGACCGCCTTATTATATGGCTATTTAAAAATGAAAGGCTGGACCGGGGACTTGTTGAAAGGGAAAAAGAGAGGATCCTTTTTTAAATAAGACACGCCTTTTGAGCGTGTTTTTTTTGTGCGGATCTCCCACTATTTATCTAGGCCATCCGCTCGATTCGAGAAACTAGCATATTTTGGTATAATACTAGAAAAAATTTTTTCAAAAAAATAGGTTTCAGATATAAACAACGTGGGTATATACCCTATAAATCATGTAGAGGTGAGGATGGATGAATTTAACGATAGACAAGCAGCAAAATGAGAATGAAGTGGTAGTTAAAGCGTCAGGGGAAATTGATGCGTTTACGGCACCAAAGCTTAGAGAGGAATTAGCGGCACTTGTGGATGGAAAAAATAAAGTGATTACCATCGATTTAAAGGACGTGTCATATCTGGATAGTACTGGGCTTGGCGTATTTGTCGGCTTGTTCAAACAATTGAAAAATAATGGCGGCGAGCTCAGGCTGATTGAAATGTCGGAGCGCCTGAAGCGGCTGTTTCAAATCACGGGATTGAGTCATGTAATGGAAATTAAAGGATAGGGGAAGAACGATATGATGGATTATATTGAAATGAAAATTCCGGCCAAGCCGGAGTATGTTGGTGTCATGCGTTTGACGTTATCGGGAATTGCCAGCCGGATGGGGTATACATACGAGGAAATTGAGGATTTAAAAATTGCCTTAAGCGAGGCGGTTACAAATGCGGTCCAGCATGCGTACACCAAGGATGAGGGCGGAGAAGTGATTGTCGGCTTTGGCATTTACGAGGACAAGCTGGAAATGGCGGTGGCCGACAGCGGCAAGAGTTTTGATTTTATTCAGGCAAAAAATGAACTGGGTCCTTACACCGAATCAAGTACTGTGGAGCAATTGACAGAGGGAGGGTTAGGACTGTTTTTAATCGAAACGCTGATGGATGAAGTCCGAGTGTTGAATCATTCCGGAGTGACGGTCTTCATGGCGAAGTATTTGGGCGGGGAGCGTGAAAATCATGACACAGCCATCGCAAACCATGAAACGAACTAAGGAAGAAATCGAAGCATTAATTGCCGAATTCCAGAAAAATGAAAGTCCAAAAGCCCAAAACATCTTAGTCGAGCATTACACGGCTTTGGTCGCAAGCATTGCGCAGAAATATTCAAAGGGGAAAAGCTTTCAAGAGGATATCATGCAGGTGGCGATGATTGGGCTGTTATCGGCAATCAGAAGATTCGACCCAAGTATTGGCCGGCCGTTTGAGTCGTTTTTGATCCCGACCGTGATCGGGGAAATTAAGCGGTTTTTGCGGGATAAAACCTGGAGTGTACATGTGCCGCGGCGGGTAAAGGATGTTTGGCCGAAGCTCAAAAAGGTGGTAGACGAGCTGACCAACCAGTATCAGCGGTCACCTAAGGTTCATGAAATTGCCGAGTATCTAGAGCTATCCGAGGAGGAAGTGCTGGAGGCGATGGAAATGGGCAAGAGCTATCAGGCTACATCAGTCGACCAATCAATTGAAGCAGGCTCAGATGGCAGTACGGTGACGGTATTGGATATTGTTGGCACTCCTGATGAAGGCTTTAATAGGGTTGACCAGAAGCTCCTGCTCGAAGACGCGCTCCAAGTACTGTCAGAGCGCGAAAAGCTGATCATCCATTGCACGTTTATTGAAAACAAAAGCCAGCGGGAAACCGGAGAATTTCTGGGAATCTCACAAATGCACGTTTCTCGGCTGCAGAAGAAGGCGCTTGAAAAATTGCGGAGAGCACTGGGGAGTCAGGCACCTGATGAGGTGGCGCGGTGAAGAACTGGGGTTAGCAGCCGTTTGAGGTGGTGCCTGGGGTCAGTCGCCCAATAAGGTGGCGCGATGATCGGCCAAGGGTCAGCCTCTCCGATAGAGTATGAGGGTAATCGACGGGAGACAGGAAGGACCTCGATGAACTCTGATAAAAGCATCTAAAGATTGGGGGGAGCAGCTATGAATATTGTAATTGTCGACGATAATCGCACAAACCTGATGATTATAGAAAAAATCCTGCAGAAGGCGGGTTACGATAAATTGGTGCTGCTGACATCAGCCCGGCAAGTATATGACTATTTGCAGCTGGAGGCGGATAGACCGCAAGAGGTTCCGGTTGATTTAATTCTGATGGATTTGATGATGCCGGAAATCGACGGAATCGAGGCGTGCCGGACGATTCTCAACAACGAGCGTTTCCACGACCTTCCGATTATTTTTGTATCTGCTATGGGTGATTCCTATAAAATGGCCGAAGCAATGGATGCCGGGGCGCTCGATTATGTCATGAAGCCCATTAACAAGGTTGAACTGCTGGCGCGAATTCGCTCGGTGCTGCGGCTAAAGCATGAGAAGAATTTGCGCAAGGAACGAGATAAGCGGATCCAATTTGAGCTGGATCTGGCCAAGCAGGTCCAGCGCAGCGTGCTTGGCAGTCCGCTTGAGAACGAAGATGTGACGATTTCCGCCGTTTATAGGCCTTCCTTTGAACTGGCCGGCGACCTGTACGCCTGGTACCAAATCAGCCCCCATCGATATGGGGTTATTTTGCTTGATATGATGGGGCACGGTATTTCCTCGTCACTCGTCTGTATGTACATATATTCTGCATTAAAGGACGCGATTACAGGAATGGGCGACCCGGCGGCCGTGATGCAGGAGCTGAACCGGCGCATGAATCAGCTGCATATGCCTGAAAGTCTGATAAACTACTATTTCACTGCGATTTATTTTGTGCTGGATACGGAAAAACAGACCATTGAGTATGTGAATGCGGGGCATCCGGCAGGGCTTGCGCTGATTGATGGGGAAGTGCAGCAGCTTGATCAAGGCTCATCTGCGATTGGCTTTTTTGAAAAAATAGAGGTAACCAAGGGTGTGATTTCTTATAAGGAAAGTGCGCGGATTCTGCTGTTTACCGACGGGTTGTCGGAATGGCTTGAGGAGGAATACGAGGACGCATGGGAAAAGCTGATCAGCGGTTTGCAGCAGACCGATAATCCGGAGCGCTTGCTCGAGCAGCTGCTGCCGGGCGCGGAGCCATTGAAGGAGCAGAAGGATGACCTGTGCCTGGTGATGATTTCTGCGAATTAGATGGGCGAAGGACAGGGTGCCGGCCATAAGCCGGCACCCTTGCCTTATGCGACAGTTAAAACTAGTTTTTGAGTGGTCTTTTTGAGGCTGATATTAAAGGTTGGATTACCTATTTTCATCTACTCGCCAACGTTGTCCATTTTTCGCCAGTCAAGGAATTGTGAGGGGATGTCGCCCATCACGACGCCAAATACGCCCTCAGCATCCACCCATGCTTCTCCAACGAAGCTCGAATCTCCGTGAACAAGTCGGCGGTTGGCTCGTCTTCGTGCTCCTCGGCCATCGTGATGCCCTCGCTAAGCTCTCTGCAAATAGTGTTCACATCATCAACCAGTGTCTGAACCATGTCGTTTGCGGATTCTTCGCCAAGTGCTTCCTCAAGCGACGAAAGCTTTAACGTTTCCTCGAGTGTGGATGCCGGTGCGGCGCCCAATGCCAGCATCCGCTCGGCGATGGTGTCGACATGAAGCGCCGCCTGGTTGTACAATTCTTCAAATTTTACATGCAGGGTGAAAAAATTCTCCCCTTTTACGTACCAGTGGTAATGATGCAATTTCATATATAGAACTGAGAAATTGGCCACCTGCTTGTTCATCGTATTAGCTAATCGTGTGCCTTTATCCTTTGCTTTCATTCTAGTATTTGCCATTCTAATAACCTCCAATTTCATGGTGATACTTAAGTATTTACCCGTCTTTCAGGAGCATGAAACAATAAATGTTTAAAAGGGTCTATCGTCCCGTCTGGCTCTCGGGACCTGCGACTCATTGGGCGAATGTAATAGAAACGATATGATAGTTTTAAGAAAAAAACACAGGGGGGTGACGCAATGAAAGGCATCCATTACAGCATTCATGCAAAAATTATCACGGGCTATTTCGCAATCCTGATTTGCCTTGTGCTGTCCCTGCTCGTTGTGGTGAACCGGATGACCGCACTGCAGGATGAAATAAAATTCATTTCGCAACACGACATTGAGGTTCATGACCTGGCAAATCAGATTCAAAAAAATGTCCTCGATATGGAGACCGGAATCCGCGGCTACGCGTTAACCGGACAGGAGGAGTATCTCGAGCCGTATCACGAAGGGAATCGCAGCTGGCTCGACAACTACAACAAGCTCCATTCCTTGCTTGCTGATAACAGCAGTCAGCAGCAAAACCTCGAAGAGATCAAGCCGGTGATTGAAAAATGGATCATGAATACTGGCGAATTTACCATCAATCAGAAAAAGGCAGGGAACGAAACGGAGCTGGCTAAGGATTTTAAAGAACAAAATGGAAAAAAGGTGACCGACCAGATCCGCACCCAGCTGGATTCCTTTTTGGAAAAGGAAAAGGAGATGACGTCAAAACGTACAGATGAGCTCCTTCAGAACAATAACAATTTAAAAATCATCTTATATGGCATTATTGTTTTTGTAACCTTCTTAACCATCCTAACGGCGCTTTTCTTGTCAAACTCGATTGTCAAAACGATCAAACAAGTCGTAAAAACGATCCAGAGTATCACCGATTCGAAGGTTGATTTGACGACACGGATCAGCGTGAAGGCGAAAGACGAGACGCGTGAGCTTGCCGAGGCCATGAACAGCCTGCTCGGCAGCCTAGAAAAACAGCAATGGGTGCAAAAAAGTCTCACAGATATTTCCACACTGTATCAGGGAATTACCGATATTAATGAGCTGGCGCAGCGGGTCATACACAAGCTGGCACCGCTATTTGAAGCCTGTTACGGCGTGGTCTATCTGCGCCGGGAACAGGGCGGCGAGGTCGACTTCGTCAAGGTCGCAGGCTATGCTGTCTCCGGTGAGGTGGACGTTAAGGCCAGCTTCCGCTTTGGTGAAGGGCTCGTCGGCCAGGCGGCACTCGACCAGCGTATTTTTCTCATCGACCGTTTGCCGGAAGAGCATATGAAAGTGACCAGCGGCCTCGGGGCGTCGTCACCAAGAAATTTATTGGTTGCTCCGATTATCTATCAGGGCCGGGTCGAAGCTGTCGTGGAATTCGCAGCGTTGAAGCCGTTCCTCTCTCAGCACCTGACATTGCTCGACCTCCTGCAGGATAAATTTGGATCCTCAATTACCAATGTGCTCGGAAGGATGGAAGTCGAACGGCTGCTTTCGGAATCACAGGTCATGACCGAGGAGCTCCAAGCCCAATCCGAAGAACTGCAGGCCCAGTCCGAGGAATTGCAAATGCAGCAGGAGCAGCTAAAGCACACGAACGAATATTTAGAGGAGCAGAATCGGTTAGCCGAAGAGCGTGCGCTTGAACTGAAAAAAGCGAAGGATGAGCTCGAGGAGTATTCACGCCAGCTGCAGCAAAGCTCGCAGTACAAATCCGACTTTTTAGCGAATATGTCGCATGAACTAAGGACGCCGCTGAACAGTATTTTGATTCTGTCACAAATGCTGATGGAAAATGGCGGCATGGAACAAGACGAGATTGAAGAATACGCCCGTGTCGTCAACACGGCTGGCGCCGATTTGTTACGGCTGATTGATGATATCCTCGATTTATCAAAAATTGAGGCGGGAAAAATTGAGATTCTGACAGACGAGGTCAACGTAACCGAATTGCCGCAGACGTTAAAAAGCCTGTTCGATCCGGTCGCAGCCAAAAAGAATGTAACGTTTGAGGTCCTGACAGATGCAAACGTGCCGCCGGTGATTTCTACAGACGGCCAGCGCTTGCAACAAATTTTAAAAAATCTATTATCGAATGCGTTTAAATTTACGGAACAGGGCTCAGTGACAGTCCAGATCGCCGTATCGCCTCCGGAAAAAGCGGAGCAGTTTCGTTGCAGCGGCCCGGTTCTGGCCATATCGGTAGCCGATACAGGAATCGGAATTCCAGATGATAAACAGCAGATTATTTTCGAAGCGTTTCAGCAAGTAGACGGGACGACGAATCGACAATACGGTGGTACCGGGCTCGGCTTATCGATTTGCCGAGAATTTACCCGCCTGCTTGGCGGTGCCCTTGAGGTTGACAGTGAGGTCGGGAAGGGAAGTACGTTTACCCTGTATATTCCGAGCCAGCTGGAGCCGGAGCCTGTGGTGTTAACGGCACTGGAGGAAGTGGCGGTAGCTCGTGAGGCCGAGATGCCGAGGGGGCTGCTTCTGGAAGAGCCCGTTCAGGATGCTGATATCATTGAGGCAGAACATAGCACTAATGAGGAGCTGTTTGCAGGAAAAAAAGTCCTTCTTGTTGAGGATGACGGCCGCAATATTTATGCGCTGGTTACGGCCCTTGAGCGCAAGGGGATCGCTGTACAAGTTGCGAAAAACGGAAAACAGGCCATCGAAATGTTGCGTGACCATGCTGATTTTGACTTGATTTTTATGGATATCATGATGCCGGTGATGGGCGGCTACGAGGCGATGAAAGTGATACGCGATGGACTCGGGCTACACAGTCTGCCAATCATTGCGTTAACCGCCAAGGCGATGAAGGGCGAGCGTGACAAGTGCATGGAAGCAGGGGCATCCGATTATATCATGAAGCCGTTAAATATCGAGCAGTTGTTCTCGCTGATGCGAGTATGGCTGACAGAGCAGGTGAATCCAGATGAGTAACAAAACGAGCATATCGCCGAGCGATACGTGTGATACACCATCACCAGAGACCGAACCATTTGCCTTAACGGAGGTCCAGAAAGTCGAGTTGAATTTGCTGCTTGAGGGGCTGTATCAAATGTATGGTTACGACTTTCGCGGTTATGTCCGGGCCTCGTTGACGCGGAGGATTATAAACAGAATGAAGGCAGAGCGCCTGCCGACAATTACCGCTTTATTGGAAAAAGTCCTCCACGAACCTGGCTTTTTGGAGCGGCTTTTGAATGATCTGTCAATCCGGATGACGGAAATGTACCGCGACCCCAGCTTCTTTGCGGCATTTCGTGAGCAGGTTGTCCCGCTCTTGCGGGAGCTTCCTGAAATTCGAATTTGGCATGCCGGCTGTGCAACCGGGGAAGAGGTTTATTCGATGGCCATCCTCCTGCATGAAGAGGGGCTTGCTAAAAAAACGGAAATCTACGCAACTGATATGAACGAAAAAGCGCTTCAGGCTGCCCAGAAAGGGGCCTTCCCGCTTAAAAAAATGCAGCAATATACGAAAAATTACCTGAAAGCGGGCGGACGCAAGGCATTTTCGGAATACTATACGACCGACCATCAGTATGCTTATTTTAAACCGCTGTTGGACGATAACCTGATTTTTGCCCAGCATAACTTGGTGACGGATGGATCCTTCAATGAGTTCCATGTGATTCTCTGCCGGAACGTGATGATTTATTTTGACAATAGCCTGCAGCAGCAGGTCCACCGTCTCTTTTACGGCAGTCTGGCGAGCGGCGGCTTTATCGGGCTCGGCAGCAAGGAGTCGATTCTGTTTTTGCCAAAAGGGTTGCATTATGAAGAATTCAATGCCCAGGAACGAATTTATCGTAAAGGTAATGGGGCGGGGTAAAATGCAAAAAAGAGACTGTCCAGCGGTGACAGTCTCTTTTTTCTTACTATATTAATGAGAATGTTTGGCGTTTCTTAGAATCAGACTGAGAATAAAGACCAGAGCCGCTGCGCCGATTAGGGCCGGAAAGACGTAGAAGCCGCCAATTACTGGTCCCCAGCTCCCCAACAGAAACGACCCGAGCCAAGCTCCGATAAAACCGGCAATAATATTACCAATAATGCCTCCCGGTACATCACGCCCAAGAATCAGTCCAGCCAGCCAGCCGATTACCCCTCCAATAATTAATGACCAAATAAATCCCATAAATAATCTCCCCTTTTCAACAAGATATAGACTAATTACCCGTTTGTAATGAAAATAAACCTGTAGTGATGCACGGGGATGGTTCTCTTGCCTCACAAAGTGAGGCACAAGAACCGTCCCCATGCCTCATTTACACTTTTTCGGGATGATTTCTTCCTATATGTAGGGCCCGCCAGCAGGTCTTTAATTCTTCTGTCAGTTCTTGAAACCGTGACTCATCCCGGTTATCGAGGCAGCTGTCTATCTCACGGGTTAACAGGCTGATTTTTGAGATGAGTTCGGCCTTGCGTTTTTGTTCCTTTCGAAAAAGCTGCTCCCACTTGGCGTCCCTTTCAGTGTGATAATCACTAACCTTCTTTAAACGCATCCCGCATTTGCACAGCGTCTCATTTACACTTAGAACGTAAAATTCCTTGTTCCCACAATATTTACAGGATAATTTCCTCATCTAAACCACCTCCGCTTTCTATATACCCACGCTTTGAATCAGAATAACCTGCTTGCAAAAAATTTTGATGCACGAGAACCGTCCCCATGTTTCAAAAAATAGGTTTCAATTTTCAACGGAGCGGTTATATAACCTGTACAACGTTAAAAGGAGGAATGGAACATGAATACAGTTAAAGTAGTAGAGAATGGTGTACAAGCTAAGAGGGAAATTGATGATTTAATCATGCAGGGTTATTCAAAGAATGAAATTTATTTATTGGCACATGACAAAAACCGGTCTGAGGATTTGAGTGATTCGTTAGATATAAAGGATATTGGCGTGGCGGAGCAAGGCGTATTGGAGTCGGTTGCCAACGTATTTCGGACAAGGGGAGACGCACTGCGCGCCAAGCTGGAGTCATTAGGGATGTCGCCGCTTGAAGCGGAGCGCTATGAAGAAGAATTGGACCGAGGAAAAGTCGTCGTCGTCGCGGGAAAATCAGCTTAAGGTAAAGGAAAAGAGCTGCCGCCCTAATCAATAGGGCGGCGGCTCACAAAAAAATTTGGAAGGGGAGAATCTTTTATGAAAACTTCATCAATAAAATTTGAAAAATTAATGGGAGAACGTACCAGAGCAAGACGCAAAAGTCGGGCAAGGCTTCACTTGGAGCAATTTTTCGAGGAGCCCATGATTCATCGAGAAATTCAGGGAGAAAGGGTGTATGTACCACTGAGATTACAGCAGATATGGAATGAGGTGTAAATTGGCCATCCTTAAATTACCTGCCTAAACACGTTTAACCGATTCAATCGTGCTTAGGCAGGTAATTTATTATGGGCAAAAGTCTCCTCTCTAAATAACCCCTAAATAAAGGAAATAAGTTGGAGGGTGTGGTAGAATAGGGATTGTGTGAAAAGGAGGCGAAATAGATGGATGATTTTGGGCAAATTGCGTTAGTCAGCATTCTGTCTCATTTGGTGTGTATCGCGGTTTCCTGGTGGGCCCTGCAGGCGATTCGCCTGGAAAAACTGCTGAAGCCTAACCATGTATTTCAAGCACGTTTATTGTACATATTATTGGCAATCTTCATCGGATCATCAGTTAGTAACTTTTTCCTTGATTACCTGCAATGGTCCAGACAACTACCGTTAATGTTTCAATAAAACATTAATTGGAAAAAAATTAAAGGTTCCAAAATGGTTATAGATTGAGTACAATCAAATTTATGTGGAAAAATAACCTGAAACTTGTCAGACGTTTTACCACCTATAGATAAAAAACGGGATTTTGTCTAAAAGTGACGAGAATTCCCAAGTATGCTCTCTCCCTCCTTGGAAACAATGGTAGTAAGGGGGAGACGAGAGAATGAAAAGAGATAGAGTCACTTATATATGCCTGATTATATGTTTTAGTATTATTCTGGTTGTGATGGGGAACCGAACCACTGAGGCAAACGGCGGCCTGGATTTGAATATCGCATCTTTATTTAAGGGAGAAACGAGCGTCGGCGAAACTGTATCCCAGACACAAGGCGATGCTGGCGTCCGCGAGGTATTTTTCCAAGAAGAAAAGGATCTTGGAAAAATGGCAGCTGTTTTTCAGGCCCAAGATATTATGCTTCAGGATTGGTCTTTTTATGCAAGGGAGCAGGCGGCTGGTATTGACGTGAAGGAATACGCGAGAAAGTTACAGAAGAAGTTTCCCGACTGGCGTTGGACGGAGAGGACAACAGGCGAGACTTGGGAAATGACAGCAGTATCCACAGCATCTAACCACCACACTGAAAAGCTTCAATTTTTGGCAACCCGCACAAAACAACCTACGACTGCGTATATAGTATATAGTGTAAGGGGCAATGAGTGGAACGAGGCCTCTAAATCCTTTATCATGAGCGGTCAATTTGGAAATAGGCTAAATGACATATTTCGTGGTAAACCAACAGTTTTTTCTTGTATGAAAGGCGTTGTGAGTGATAAGATTGATAAGGCTTTAGAAAAGACGGCGAGTAAACTGATGTCGGGCTTTCAAGCTAAAGAGATCGAGGCGTTAAAAGAGGAGAATTTCATGTCTGTTTCGGCCATGTCGCCGATGTTTACAGACGCGATTGACATGAAAAATAACATGAATTTGCAAATTGGCTTACGCTCCGAAGGATTGGGCGGTCCGACTACGGTTGTAGTAGGAACCCCTATCATTACGATTGAATATTAATATAGAGAAAATGGACGCGGAGGGGAATACTCTTGGAAAAGATCATCGTCCGCGGCGGACAAAGGCTATACGGAACGGTTAAAGTTGAAGGAGCAAAGAATGCCGTTCTGCCTGTTATCGCTGCAACATTATTAGCAAGTGATGGAAAAAGTGTGATACGTGATGTACCGACACTCTCCGATGTATTTACAATTAATGAAGTGCTACGTAACCTAAACGCTGAAGTGGCTTTCGATAATAATACCGTTGTTGTTGATGCATCTAGAGTGTTAAAAGAGGAAGCGCCTTTTGAGTATGTTCGCAAAATGCGCGCGTCTGTGCTTGTCATGGGATCACTTCTTGCACGTAATGGCCGTGCCCGGGTGGCCTTGCCTGGCGGTTGTGCGATTGGATCCCGGCCGATTGACCAGCATTTGAAGGGCTTTGAAGCCATGGGTGCGAAGGTCAAGGTGGGCAATGGCTTTATCGAGGCGGAGGTTGAAGGCCGTCTGCATGGAGCAAAGGTTTATTTAGATTTCCCAAGTGTTGGTGCTACTGAAAACATTATGATGGCGGCAACGCTGGCTGTAGGTACAACTACGATTGAAAATGCTGCAAAAGAACCAGAAATCGTTGATTTAGCGAACTTTTTAAATAAAATGGGTGCGCGCGTGAAGGGTGCCGGCACTGGTACGCTTCGCATCGAGGGTGTCGATGTGTTGTTTGGCGCGGACCATAATATCATTCCGGACCGGATCGAGGCAGGCACGTTCATGACGGCGGCTGCGATTACGGGTGGAAATGTGCTTGTAAAGGGTGCAGTTCCGGAACATCTTTCTTCATTGATTGCGAAAATGGAGGAGATGGGTGTGACGATTATCGAGGAAGAGGATGGCGTTCGCGTGATTGGACCTGAGCGTTTAAAGGCGGTCGACATCAAGACGATGCCGCATCCAGGCTTCCCGACTGATATGCAGTCACAGATGATGGCTTTGCTGCTTTGTGCAGATGGTACATCAATGATTACGGAAACTGTGTTTGAAAATCGTTTTATGCATGTTGAGGAATTCCGCCGCATGAATGCCGATGTGAAAATTGAAGGCCGTTCTGTCATCTTAAATGGTCCTTCTAACTTACAAGGCGCCGAAGTGGCGGCAACAGACCTTCGTGCTGCAGCTGCATTAATTTTAACCGGGCTGGTTGCTGAAGGTGTAACACGTGTAACTGAATTGAAGCATTTGGACCGCGGCTACGTGAATTTCCACGAAAAGCTGGCTGGTTTAGGTGCTGACATCGAGCGTGTGAAGGAAGCAGATGAAACCTTTATCGAACTTGGAAAATATGTTACGGATCTAAATGCCTAAGTGGCGTGCTAAGTTCCATTTTTGGACTAAATGCCGCGGGTATTTAGTTCTATACTCAGCTTAAATCCTATTTTAAGGGTACAACTGAACACAACCAAAGCAACGGGGCCTGGAATAACGGGTCCTGTTTTTTTGTATTTGTTTAGGGAGCGTTTGGTTTGGGGGTTGTCCACAAGCGGTTTTCGGTTTTCATTATAAATAACATGGAATTATACCCAATTGTGTCTGATAACGTTGTGGATAAGTCTAATAACTCTGTGATTTGTGGATAACTTTTCAACGAGTTGATTTTTCGAAAAAGAAGTAATAAATGCTTGTCCGTCTCCATATGTTGTAATGTGACGCATCCCGGGCGCAAGTGGGCTGTGAATTTACAAACTGGAGGCACAATCATGAAAAATATCAAACCACTCATCGTACTAGCAGCATTTCTTATTGCCTTGACACTGATTATCCCCGCTGTGTTGGTATTGCCTTTTTCGAGCGAGAAGGCGAGCGGCAAGCTGGGCGAGGACCTCGCCAAGAAGCCGGCGGCGCAGGAAACGACTTCTCCATCCTCTGACACGGCAATTGACGTGGCCGTGTTCCGCACCGCCAAATCTGCGATCGAAGAAACCCCATTGGAGGATTACCTTGTTGGGGTAGTCGCTGCCGAGATGCCGGCGGATTTCAATGAGGAGGCGCTCAAGGCCCAGGCGCTGACGGCGAGGACGTATATTGTTAATCGGTTGGTTAAAGGGGATACGATTGGTGCCCCAAAAGGTTCGCAGGTAACGGACACCCCACAGCTCCATCAAGCCTACATAGATGACGCTCAGCAAAGGAAGAACTGGGGAAAAGATTATGAATGGAAAAAGAAAAAGATTATGGAGGCTGTTCGGTCAACGAGCGGACAGATTTTGACTTATAATGGCGAGCCAATTGATGCGTTGTTTTTCTCCACCAGCAACGGCTTTACGGAGAATTCGGAGGACTACTGGTCTGGAAGTATCCCGTATTTGCGAAGTGTTTCAAGTCCTTGGGATAAGGATTCCCCTAAATTCACCAATCAGAAGGTTGTAACCGTGAAAGAGTTTGAATCACGGTTAGGGGTGAAAATCGGGTCAAGTAATGCGCTTGGAAAAATTGTCGCCCGGACCGAGGGCAAGCGCGTGGCCAAGGTTGACTTTAATGGTAAGGTATTGACCGGAAGAAACATCCGCGATAAGTTAGACTTGAAGTCGTCGGATTTTTCGTGGGAGCGCAAGGGGAATAATATTGTGATCACAACACGCGGCAACGGCCACGGCGTGGGCATGAGCCAGTACGGCGCGAACGGAATGGCCGCGGAGGGCAAGAACTACAAGGATATCGTCCAGTACTACTACAAGGGCGTAGAGGTGACCTCGGCGGAGAACATGATGGCTACGATTACGGCGAAGAAATAGGGTGTGTGTGGAGGCCAGGCGTGTGGCGGTGCCTGGCTTTTTTGTGTGGGTGCTGGGTGTTCATAGGGTTTGGAAAGTAAAAGAGGAAATTTGGAAAGTATTTGATGAGCATGTGTAAGTAAAAACGTAAAAGTGGAAAGTAAGTGCGCTAAATTGGTAAGTAACCACACTAAATCGGAAAGTATATCCAAATAAATGGTAATCTCTCAAAAAAGGTCATTGAAAAGATACCTGGGCCAGGCTCGCCGCCTGGCTTTTTAGCTGTTTTGGGTGGTGGTTGGAAGGGGAGTTCTGTTCTAAAAAGGGTTTGGAAAGTAAAAGAGGAAATATGGAAAGTATTTGATCAAAATGTGTAAGTAAAATCTTCAAAGTGGAAAGTAAGTGCGTTAAACCGGTAAGTAACCACAC